>DASWGE010000284.1:0-16259 GCA_036393895.1 Streptosporangiaceae bacterium
TCGGCCCCGGTGCGGTACTCGGCCCAGCTGAGCGCGGCCGGCCCTGCGGGGAAATCGGCGGCCACCCACAGCCGCTTGGCGTCCTCGTTACGGCCGGCCTGCGCCCCCGGTACCTGCAGTGCAGCGGCGAGTGCCTGGGCGAGCCAGGACTTGGCGATGACCGCGAGATGACCGTCAGGTTCGCAGGTGACAACGAGCGAGTCAGCGTCCTCAATGACTTCGCCGAGCCGCGTGTCGGCCGGCTGGTCGGTGATGCTCGCCAGGCGCTAGCGCTGCCCGGATCCAGGCAGGCCGGGCACGGGCAGCTGGCGCGCAGCCAGGAAGCTGAGACGCCGGCCCGCAGCCAGGAAGCGGAGAGGGTGGCAGGCAGCCAGGAAGCGGAAAGGCCGACCGGGAGCGGGACGGCTGCACGGTCGGCACGGCTCCAGCTTAGGCCAGCCGGGATGCGCGCTAGATCCGGCCGGTGTCCTGCACCGCGGCAGCCCGCGCCGTCCTGGCGACGGCTCCGGCTCCCGCGATCCTGGCGGCGAGCAGCACGGGAATGATCGTGAGCAGGATGACGATCGACACGACCGCGTTGACCTCAGGCAGCTGCTGGCCGAGCCGGAGCTGGCCGAAGATCCAGATCGGCAGCGTGTTCTGCGCGCCCGAGGTGAACACGGTCACGACCACCTCGTCGAACGAGAGCGCCAAAGCCAGCAGGGCGCCGGAGATCAGCGCGGTGATCACCGACGGAAGCGTCACGTAGAGCTGGGTCTGCCAGCCGCGGGCGCCCAGGTCCATCGACGCCTCGGTGAGCGAGCCAGGCATTCTGCGCAGCCTGGCGATCAGGTTGTTGAACACCATCACGATGCAGAACGTGGCGTGGCCAACCACGATCGTCCAGAGCGACAGCTGCACGGTCGCGAAGGTGAAGAACGAGTTCAGCGCGAGACCCGTGACGATCCCGGGCAACGCGATCGGCAGCACGAGCAGGAACGAGATCGCGTCACGGCCAAAGAACTTGAACTGGTAGAGGGCGTAGGCGACGGCTGAGCCGAGCACGAGCGCGATCCCGGTGGCCAGCAGGCCGACCTTGACCGAGAGCAGGAACGCGTCGCGCACCTGCGGGTCGTGCCAGGCAACCGTGAACCAGTGCAGGGTGAAACCCTTGATCGGCCAGCTCTCCACGGTCGCCGGGTCAAATGCGTACACCACGATCAGCAGGATCGGCAAGAACAGGAACAGCAGTACGAGCGCGACCCAGATCCGCAGCGCGACTCTGACGCCAGCCGGCTCCATCACAGCTCCCTGAACGCGCCGAGCGCCCTGGCGCCGAGCAGGTAAATGATCATGATCGCGATCGGGACCATCGCCATAGCGGCGCCGAGCGGCACGTTGTTGGACAGGAAGCTGGTGTAGGCGACTGATCCGATGAAGACCGAGTTCGTGCCTCCGAGGAGCTCAGGTGTGATGTAGTCGCCGAGCGTCAGCGAGAACGTGAAGATCGAGCCGGCCACGATGCCGGGCAGCGCTAGCGGCAAGATCACCGAGCGGGTGGTCTGCCAGGTCCGGCCGCCGAGGTCCTGGGAGGCCTCGATCATCGAGGCGGGGATCCGGTCCAGCGCCGCGTAGATCGGGATCACCATGTAGGGCAGCCAGATGTAGCAGAAGGCGATGAACACGGCCCAGTTGGTGTTGATCAGGTTCAGCGGGCCGAGCGCGACCTTGCCCAGGCTCCAGTTCAGCAGGCCTTCCCTGGTGAAGACGAGCTGCCAGGCGTAGACCTTGGCCAGGTAGCTGGCCCACAGCGGGAGCAAGATCGCGACGTAGAGGATGGTCGTTGTCCGCCGGGTGGCGACCCTGGCCATGTAGTAGGCGAAGGGGAAGGCGATGAGCCCGTCGACAGCCGTGACGCCGGCCGCCATGCCCACCGTCCGCCCGATGACCTGCAGGTAGGCGGGCGTGGTGAAGATCTGGACGAAGTTCTGCAGGTTCCAGATGTGCTCGAGGTTGTTGGTGAAGGAATTGGTCTGCCAGAACGCCGTGATCAGCAGCACCACGAGCGCGGCGATGTAGATCAGGGCGAACCAGGCGAGCGGCGGGGTCAACAGCAGGGTGGCACGAGCCCACGGCCGACGCCACAGCGCCGCACCGATCCTCGACCAGACCCCGCTGTTCGGCCAGGCCCCGCCCGCCGCCCGCTGGTCCGCGATGTTCTGCGTCACGGGCCTACTTGACCTGGGTATTCCAGGCGGTCACCCACTGGGAGTACGGCACGCAGTCTGGCTTGCCGTTATCGCAGGTCGCCACCGGGGTCTTCCATAGCTCGATGGAATTCAGGTAGGCGGCCGGGGCGTTGGCGTGGTACTGCGCGCAGGAACCCGCCGCCAGCTTGTCCATGTACGTGCAAGCCAGCTTGTTGTCAGGTGTCTCGCCGTAGCTCACCGCCTGCTGAGCCTGCACCTTCGGGGTGCTGATGTAGCGCATCCACATGTAGGCGCAGTTCGGGTGCGGTGCCTTTGCCGCGAGCATCCAGGTGTCGGCCCAGCCAGTCGCGCCCTCGCTCGGGATCGTCGAGCCGATCGGGAACTTCGCCGCCTTCAGGGCGCTCACCTGGTAGGGCCAGCCCGCGCCGACGGTCACGTCCCCGTTCTTGAACGCGGAGATCTCCTGGCTCGCCAGGGGCCAGTACGACTTGAGCAGCGGCCGCTGATCGGCCAGCAGCTTGACGGCAGCGGTGAACTGCGGCTGGGTCAGCTCGTAAGGGTCGGTGATGCCCAGGCTCTTGTCGTGCGTCTTGAGGTAGAGCGCCGCGTCGGCGATCTGGATCGGGTTGTCGGGCACCGTGATCTGGCCCTTGTACTTCTTGTCGTAAATCACGTTCCAGGTCGTCGGCGCCGCCTTGAAGGCCTTCATGCTGTACATCAGCACGTTCGGGCCCCACTGCAGCGAGACGCCGTAGTGCACACCGTTCACCGTGTTGAACGGCGGCGACTGGAACTGCGGGAAGAATTCCTTCCAGCTCGGGACGAGGTTGATGTTGACCGGGTGCGCATCGCCGCCGTAGATGATCCGCAGGTCGGCATCGCCGGATGAGGACACCATGTCGTACTGGCCGCCGCCGCCGTTGGCCATCAGCGCCACCATCTCATCGGAGGTGTTGGCGTACTTTGCGTTGACCTGGCAACCGGTCTGCTGCTCAAACGGCTTGACCCATTCGGGCTGCAGATAACCGGCCCACGCGATCAGGTTCAGCTGGCCCTCGCCCTTGCCGATCTTCTTCAGCACCGGCAAGTGCGCGGTCGGGACGCCGCCCGCCGCGCCGCCTGACCCGCCGCCGTTGCCACCATTACCGCCGGTGCTGCCGCCGCCGCTGCTGCCGCACGCGGCCAGCAGCACCGCGGCCCCGAGCAGCGCGATGCCGCTCGCCGCGCGCCCGTACTTCATCTGTCGACCAAACATGTGCTTCCCTGCCCTTTCCGCGCGGCCCGGTTTCCGCCGCCGCGCGCCCTCCCCTTATCGAATCGTGCTGGTCTGGTCGGGCAGCCAGGCGAGCCTCGCCGGGGTGCCGCCCATGCTGTGTGTCGTTGCTGGTTCCTGCTGGTTCTGCCTGGCGACCACGAGCTCGCCGCCGGCGTCAAGGTCGATGACGTACCTGGTGATCACCCCGACATACACCACGTCCCTGATGATCCCAGTCTCAGTATGGGCTCCGGCGGGCGGTTCCTCCCCATCGCCAAGCAGGCGGATCTTCTCCGGCCGCACGGTCATCTGCCTCCCGTCGCGCTCGATCACGTTGGAAATCCCGATGAAGCCCGCGACGAAATCGGTCTGCGGCCGCTCATAGACCTCAAGCGGCGCGCCGACCTGCTCGATCCGGCCGCGGTTCAGCACCGCGATCCGGTCGCTCATGGACAGCGCTTCCTCCTGGTCGTGGGTCACGTAGACGAACGTGATGCCGACCTCGCGCTGGGTGTGCTGAAGCTCAATCTGCATCTCCTGGCGCAGCTTCAGGTCGAGCGCGCCGAGCGGCTCGTCGAGGAGCAGGACATGCGGCTCGTTGACGATTGCCCTGGCTAGCGCCACCCGCTGCCGCTGACCACCGGACAGCTGGGCCGGCTTGCGTTCCCCGAGCCCGGTCAGCCGCACCATGTCGAGCGCGCGCTCGGCCCGGTTGCGCCGCTCTGGCTTTCGGACTCCCCTGACCCGCATGCCGTATTCGATGTTCTGCATGACCGACATGTGCGGGAACAGCGCGTAGTCCTGGAAGACCGTGTTGACGTCCCGTGCGTACGGCGGCACCCGCGAGATCTCGCGACCGCCAAGCTCGATCGTGCCGCCGTCCGGGCGTTCGAACCCGGCAATGAGGCGGAGCAAGGTGGTCTTGCCCGACCCCGACGGCCCAAGCAGCGTGAAGAACTCGCCGCGCACGATGTCCAGGTCGACGCCATCGATGGCGACAACAGGCCCGTAGTTCTTCCGCAGGCCACGCACGCGGATGGCGGCAGAGCTGCCGTCGTCACGCTCGGCGGTAGCAGACTGCACGGGACCCGTACTGGCGGTCATTCGGCCTGTTGTACCACGTCAGCGGGAAACGGACAACGATCAGGAGTGGCGGTACCTAAATAGTTAGAAATCGCTTATTAGTAACCGGGCCCACGGGGTGAGCCTTCGAACATGATCAGAACGCGGTCCCCGACTGGCTCATAACCGCGCCTGAGGTAGAGCGAGTTGCCCTTGCGTTACTCCCCGCGAGGCCGGGCGATGTAGCCTCACCGTCGGGCAATCAGACCGCATCCGAGAGGAAATGCATGAAGGGCTTCAGGACGTTCCTGCTCCGCGGCAACGTGGTCGACCTCGCGGTCGCGGTCGTCGTGGGCGTCGCGTTCAACAACATCGTGCAGTCGCTGGTCAAGGACATCATCACCCCGCTGATCGCGGCTGCCGGGGGAAAGCCCAACTTCGCCTCGCTAAAATCTCACATCGGCGGCACCCCCATCAGCTACGGGCTCTTCCTCAACGCGGTGATCACGTTCCTCATCGTCGCCGCCGTTGTGTACTTCCTCCTGGTCGCTCCCATGGGCAAACTGGTCGCGTTCAGCCAGCGCAGGAAGGAGGCGGCCGAGCGGGAGTGCCCTGAGTGCCTCAGCTTGATTCCGGCCAAGGCCACCCGGTGCAAGTTCTGCACAGCAGTGAGCCCGCCGCCCGCGCCTGACGCCACTCCGGCGAGTGGCCGCTAGCTAGCGGGACGCCCGACGACAACGACGAAGACCCAACGGCCTAATGAGGTTGCTGCACTGATCAGTTCTTAGAAGGTCGTCGTCATGGCTCGTTCGAGCCTGGGTCTCGTATGCGGCAGCGCGGATTCTGCACTCGCTCGGCAACCTGCGGGGTGCGTTCGCCGTCCTTGATCTGGGGTGGTTGACATGTTGGAGGCCTGCGGCGGCCGGATACGAAGCGTCGTTGGCCTAGCAGCCTGCGCGGTGACTCTTGCCGTGACGGCGGCTTGCAGCGGTTCGTCCAGTAGCCCCAGCGGGCTGCACGGCGCCTCGCCATCGGCGCTCGCCCTGTCACCGCCGGGCAGCCCGGCGTCCGCCTTCCCTACCGGCCCGCCGAGGACCCCGGCAGCGGGCAGCTCGTCAGCGACGCCACATACACAGCGGCCGTCGGCGACGGCGATGGCAATGGGACCTCCGATGTCGTCCGAGATCTCTCAGATCCTGAGCCGCACCGTTGAGACCGCCGACCCGAGCGAGTCGTTCGCGCCGTCCTCGCCGGCGGACATCGCCCCGGTGACCGTTTCGGATGGGCAAGGGGGAACGCTAACGGCGGTGGCCGCAATTCGGAACCCCTCCGCCGACGGGCATGGGGCCCTCGTTTTCTTCTGGCACAACAGCGAGTTTCTCGGATGGGACGGCGGCCAGGAGGCTATGACGACATACCGGGTCGTGGCTTCCGGGCCGGGAGACTTCGCGGTCACTTACGCGAACTACGCGGCGAACGACGCCCTGTGCTGCCCATCCCTTGCCCCGGTCACGATCATCTACCGGTGGGACCGAGGCCGGTTGCAGCCGAACGAGCCGGTCCCGCCAGACGTGTATGCCCTGAACGGCCCCTACGCGCATCCCGTGACCGTCGAGTTGCACTAGTCCGCGGACTCGGGTGATCGGGCATAGTCGGAATGCTAGGGCCGGCGTATGTACGGAGTGGTGACGGCCAGGAGCTCGAACCCGATCCGCTCGAGAATCGGCCGGCTCTGGTCTGAGGCGTCGACCGTCAGGTACTTAAAGCCGCGCCCGGCGGCCAGTTCCGCGCGGTACCGCACGAGCGCGCGGTAAATGCCCTTACGGCGCCACCGCGGCAGCGTCCCGCCGCCCCACAGCCCGGCGAACTCGGTGCCAGCCACGAAGTCGGTCCTGGCCGCGCTGACCGGCTCGTCGCCGGCCACGGCGATCACGAGGTCGGTCGTCTCAGGGGCGCTCGCCACCTGCGCGAGCAGCGATGCCCGCAGTTCGGACTCCTCTCCGCCGAACACCAGCTCATGGACCCGGAAGAGGCGGTCCACGCCGGCCTCGTCGGTGGCGCGCTCGAGCCTGATGCCCGGAGGCAGTTCGGCCATCGATAGCGCGTCGGTGATCTCGTCGATCGCGGCGATCATCAGCGACTCGGGTTCTTCCGGCCTGAACCCTGCTGCCATCAACCTGCCCGCGAGGTCGGCCGGCTCGTCATAGCTGTAGAGCTTCCACTCAAACTCCTCGCCGCGGCGGGCGAAGAGCTTCACCTGCGCGGCGATCACCTCGTCGGCATTGGACGCGTCCAGGTTCGACCAGAGCACGCCAGAACCGCCGCGGCCAGGCACGGCGAGCCGCCTGACCAGATGCGCGTCGGTCTCGAAGGTCGCGCCGGTACCATCCGGCGCCGTGCCCTGGCGTACCTGGCGGTTGAAGGCGGCAAGCACCTCAGCTCGGTTCATGGTGCAAACACCATCACGGCCAATCGCGTCGCCGCACCAGGTTTTCGCTCAGGTGGCCGGTTCCGCCGCGTGGTCGCGGTGAAGCCTTCTTCGCAGCGGTCAGGAACCCGGGACGGCGCCTGGTCGCTTGGCCTTGGACAACCGCGGAATCGAGTAGCCGCGGGCGATCCGGTTGCGCTTGGCATAGCTCGCCTGCGGTTCGCCGGCGGAACGGCCAGGCTCAGGGTCGCCCTCGCCGTAGGCGACAGACTCCGACCAAGGCCAGAACCTGACGACGTCGGGCTCCTCGGCGCCCCGGGCTGTGAATCTGGGGCCACCCCAAACGGCGGCGATATCGCCGGAGCCAGGTTCAGCGACCTTCGGGGAGTCGCCGGAAGCCGCGCTCACCTGAAGACCGTCGGCGGCTGAAGTGTCGGCAGCGGGCACACTGGCCTGCTTCGCCACCGCCCTGATCCTGGCCTCGGCTGCAGCCTTGGCTGCGGAGGCAGCGAGGGCCAGCGGACCGGGGCCAGGAGCGGTTTGCCCGGCGGCTTCGTTGTCAGCATTTGCCTCGAGAGGACCGGGCATGGCCTCCTCCGCCACAGTGTCGGCAAGTTCGGCCGGTGCGTCAGGAGCGGTGGCGTCAGCGATCGGCTTGTGGCCAGCATCCCCGCCGGTATCCGGCGCCGCGCCGTTACCCGCGTCGCTGCCGCGCGCCGCTCCTGCGCGGCTGGCAGGGCTTCCGTTGTCAGTACCGCGGCCCGCACCGGCCCGGCGGCTCGCGGTCCTCCGGCCGCCGGCCCGGCGGTCGGCGCCGCTGCTGTCACTCTTCCCTGAGTCTTGGTTCGGGCCGGCCCGGTCTGCCATGCGGCTGTTCCGGCTCTTGTCGCTGGTCCGGCTACCGGTGCTCCCGGCTTCGATGTCCGCGGCCTCATCGCTCCGGCCGTCACCATCGCCGTTGCTATCGCTCCCGACCGGCTCCTGTGCCTCCGGCTCCCGCATATCCGGCCCCTGCACCTCCGGCTCCCGCATCTCCGGCTCCGGCGGTTCCGGCTCCGGCACTTCCGGCTCCCGCATCTCCGGCTCCGGCGCTTCCGGCTCCGGCACTTCCGGCTCCTGGTTGGCGGCCTCAGGCTCGCCGGGCTCGTTGACCGCCGCGGCATCCCTCGTCTCCAGCAGCACGGCAGCGAGCTGCCGGTAGACCGGCCCGTCCTGGTCATCGGCTTGGTCTGCGGCGTAGCCGATCCTTGTCGCGCCAGAGCGCCCGTCAGCCGAGATCGTCAGTTCGGCATGTCGGGACGGAGCCTGAGGCGGAACCGGCAGCTGCCGCCCGGCGATAACGTCGGCCCCGGTGAGAAGATCCCTGCTGCCCGGCTGGCCGGTGGCCATCGCGTGCTCAGAACCAGCGCAATCATGCCGTTCAAGGAGCGCGGTGAGCTGCTCGGCATCGGCCGCTGCCAGCCCAAAAACGACGCGAGGCTGGCCCCACGGCTCTTCGAGCGAATATCCCACGTAGCTGGAGATGGCCGGCATCGGATCAGCCACCAGCCCATGGATCACACGCCAGTGCTGCCAAGCCCGCTCAAGCGCCGATGCGGCCAGTTGAGCCTTGAACACCAATTCTGGATCCCGCATGGCGATCCCCCCTCTAGCGACGGCACGCTCCCGCCGGATGGCGGACCCCCGGGGCGTCGCTCGCTGACCAGTCTCATGTGTCGTGCTTCGCGCCGCACGCGCGCAGACCAGCGCACGGCCGTTTACAGACACTTTCCATGCCCGCTGCCGGTGACCGGACTAGGGCATGGCGACAAGTATGGTCTCCCGGCCTCAGCGAGCAGGGGTGATTACCTAAAGTTGCTGCACGAGTGCAATGCGATACGGCAAGAGAAGATCGGCCCGCTGTTGGTGCTGGCGGTGGGCCCTTCCTGATGCCGCTGGTCGCGCCAATGTGGCGGTGCGTTAACCGGGCTGAGCGGCTGCCGCCCTCAGATCTGAATTCTGCCCCGACGCCTCCGCTTCGCGCGAAGGCCCCCATTTCCCCTGTTGTTGCTTACATAGGCCGGATCGGCCCCGGCTATTACCGAGATCCATCCAGAGCACCAACGCTCTGCGCATGACGGCCCTCGCGCGGCGTTTGCCGCCGGGGCCGACCCCCCTATTTGTGCGCTGAGCCGCACTAGGCGTGCCAGGCGTGCTCGGACGCGCGCCCGCCCCCCGAAGATCGGGCGCCAGGCCGCGGCCAGGCGTTACTCCGAGCGCTGCTGCGGGATCCCCGCGAGCAGTGCACGAACCTCCGTCTCACGGTACCGACGGTGGCCGCCCAGAGTCCTGATGGACGTCAACTTTCCAGCCTTTGCCCACCGTGTGACCGTTTTAGGATCAACCCGGAACATTGTTGCGACCTCGGCCGGCGTAAGCAGCGGCTCGGCCTCTGGGGTACGTGCAGACATTATGACGGCCTCTCCTCCTGGACCTTGTCTTGCGATCCTGCATCTGATCTGTTCATGGCTCCATTCCGAGCCTGCCTTGGATGTCCTATATGGTCTACTGTTACCATATTGCCATCACCAGCGGTGACAATGCGACCACCAGGAGCAGAAGTTTTGGACGTGTCCCCCTGACCCCCGTCGTTCTGCGTCACGTTGCGTGATCCTACAGACACGCATCGTCGCAACGGGCGGATTCGGAAAAGTCATGTCCGCCTCCTGCCGACTACTTTGCGTAGCCGTTCCTGCTATAGCTGGCTCTGTCAAGCTGGATCCGCGCGGACTGTTCCTGCCAGGTCCATGCATCGCGGACCTGTGCCGTCTGCTTGATGGCGGCTTCACCTCCAAGTACGCGGGCGAACACGCTCCGTCACGTCGGCAACGGATGTTGCGCTGGGCGTGCGTGCCGTCTCGCTAACCCCCCTGGCTGCGAAAGACCCCGCTGGCTGCCGCAACTATCGGCAGTGCCGGGATAATCCTCCGCAGTTCTACGGCATGCTCTGTCACGAGGTATTTGCCCCGCACGGCCAGCTTCATGCATTGCATCAATACTCCGTGCGCGGCCGCGCGGAATACGCTAGAGGTGAGCCCGGGTCAACGAGGACGCGGGACAGACTTGCCGGGAGCTGCAGCCGTGGCGACAGTCATCGAGCCGGCCGACAAGGCCGACGCCGCCGAGGATGGCAACGCGGCCCGCAAGGCGGGCAGCGTACTGAACCAGGCCGGTCACGAGCAGGTTGTCTTCTGCCATGACGCGCCGACCGGATTGCGGGCGATTATCGCGATCTACTCGACCGCGCTGGGTCCGGCCCTCGGCGGAACCAGGTTCTACCCGTATCCCAGCACGGAAGCGGCCATCTCCGACGTTTTGAACCTGTCCAAGGCGATGGCGTACAAGAACGCGCTCGCGGGCCTCGACCACGGCGGGGGCAAGGCCGTCATCATCGGGGACCCCGACATCATGAAGACCGAGGCGCTGCTGCGGGCCTACGGCCGGTTCGTCGAATCCCTGAACGGCCGCTACATCACCGCCTGCGACATCGGCACCTACAGCCGCGACATGGACGTCGTGGCCAGGGAATGCCGCCACGTAACCGGGCGCACCGAGCCGCATGGCGGCGCTGGTGACTCGTCCGTCCTGACCGCGCTCGGGGTGTTCCAGGGAATGCGCGCCGCCGCCGAGCACGCCTGGGGAACCCCGTCGATGCGAGGCCGCACGGTGGCGGTCGAGGGGGTCGGGAAGGTCGGCAGCCATCTGGTTGAGCACCTGATCTCCGACGGCGCCGCGGTGACGGTCTACGACATCCGCGAAGCCGCCGTCGCGCGCGTCCTGGCGAGCCATCCCGAGGTCCGGGTCGCCGCCAGCAGGACCGAGTTGGTCAGCGCGGATGCCGACGTCTACGCCCCGTGCGCGCTGGGCGGCGCGGTCGACGATGCCGCGGTAGCCGCGCTGCGCGCCAAGGTCATCTGCGGCGGCGCCAACAACCAGCTTGCCCATCAGGGAATCGACAAGCTGCTCGAAGATCACGGCATCGTCTACGCGCCCGACTATGTCGTGAACGCGGGCGGCGTGATCCAGGTAGCCGACGAGCTTGAGGGCTTCAACTTCGAGCGCGCCAGAGCGAAGGCCGACCAGATCTTCGCCACGACAAAGCGGATCCTCGCGCTTGCGGGGCAAGATGGCGTGCCCCCGGCCGCGGCCGCGGACCGGCTGGCCGAGCGCAGGATGTCGGAGGTAGGCAGGTTGCGGAGTATCTGGCTTGGCGCCTGATCGCGCCAGGCCAGGACCGCCCGACGCGCGAGCCGCGCAAAACAGGTACGGTTGTCTATGTACGAAGGCACTAGCCACGCTCGGGTCCATGTGCTGGCACCGCGGCGGGCGGTCTGACATGCACAGAATCCGACATGCGCGGATGAGTGACCATAGTAGGCATCAAGCGCGGTGACCAGGGACCTGGCAGGTCCCGTACGTTCGAGGGGGTCGAGCCAATGGGGCGCGGCCGAGCCAAGGCCAAGCAGGTGAAGGTGGCACGCCAGCTCAAGTACAGCGGTGGCGGCACTGACCTTGACCGGCTGCGGGCAGAGCTGGGCGTCGGCATGGATCAGCGGGATACCGACGGGCGGGACGCGTATGCGGACCACGGCGATCGCTACTCCTCGGCTGACGACGATGACGATGCCGACGCGGAATTCGAATACGACGAGGACGACGAGGACGAGGACGCGCAACGCAGGTAGCTCAGCGCTCCCCTCCCCGCTCAGTGCTAGGTGCAAGCTTCAGGGCTGAGGGTGCCGCCCGGCCAACCTCGCGCGGCCTGAGCCTGCGACGATCTCCCCGATGGGCCAGGCCGGGACGCCCCGCTCGGTCAGCACGCCTATCGCCTTGTCAGCGTCCGCAGCGGCCACCACAGCGGTCATGCCGACTCCCATGTTGAAGACCTGCTCCATCTCTCGGGCGTCGACCGAGCCCAGGCCGGCGAGCAGGCCGAATACAGGCGGCGGGTGCCAACTCCCCCGGTCAAGCAGCGCATCGGCGTCGGGCGGCAGCACCCTGGCCGTGTTCACGGCCAGTCCGCCGCCGGTGATGTGAGCAAACGCGTGTACCTGGCATGCGCTCGCGAGCGCCAGGCAGTCCTGCGCGTAGATTCGCGTGGGGGTGGCCAGCTCGGTGCCCAGCGACCTGCCCAGCTCCGGCGGCTCAGCTTGCAGATCCAGCCCCGTATCCCTCAGAATCTGCCTGACCAGGGAGAATCCGTTGGAGTGCAGGCCCGATGAGGCAAGGCCGAGCACGACGTCGCCGGCCTTAACCAGCCCGGGTCCGAGCAGCCGATCGGCCTCGACCACACCGGTGGCCGCACCGGCCAGGTCGAACTCCTCAGGCCCGAGATGACCGGGGTGCTCGGCAGTCTCCCCGCCGATCAGCGCGCAGCCGGCGAGCACGCATCCCTCGGCGATACCGCCGACAATCTCGGCGACCCGCTCGGGAGTGACGCGACCGCAGACGATGTAGTCGGTCATGAAGAGCGGCTCGGCGCCGCAGACCACAAGGTCGTCGACGACCATGCCGACCAGATCGATACCGATCGTGCCGTAGCAGCCGGTCCGCTGGGTAATGACCACCTTGGTGCCCACCCCGTCGGTGGACGTCGCGAGCAGCGGCCTGCGCATCATGGCGAGCCGCGACGCGTCGAATAGCCCGGCGAACCCGCCGATTCCGCCGATCACATCAGGCCCCGCGGTCTTCGACACCGCGTCGCGCATCAGCGCGACGGCCCGCTCCCCGGCCTCGATGTCCACGCCGGATCCGGCATAGCTAGCCCCGGCGGCCACGCGGCGCGGCGGTTCTGGCCGCCCGTCGGGTGCCGCGCCCGGCTCGCTCACCGCGGGCGACCCCCAGCCGCCGAGCTCTCGAGCAACTGCTTGCCCTGCTCGGACTCGCTGACCGGGATGGGATAGTCCCCGTTGAAGCAGGCACGGCACAGCGCGGAGGCTGGCAGGGTGGTTGCCTCGGTCAGGCCTTCGAGGGAAACAAATCCCAGGGTGTCGGCGCCGATCGATTGGCGGATCTCCTCGATGGCCAGGCTTCCGGCGATGAGCTCGGCGCGGCTCGCGAAGTCGATGCCGAAGAAACACGGCCAGGCCACCGGCGGACTGGAGATCCTGACGTGGACCTCGGCCGCGCCTGCCTCGCGCAGCATGTTCACGATCGCCCGCTGGGTGTTGCCGCGCACAATGGAGTCGTCCACGACCACGATCCGCTGACCTTCGATCACGTCGCGCAGCGGGTTGAGCTTGAGTTTGATTCCGCGCTGCCTGATGCTCTGGCTGGGGTGGATGAACGTGCGGCCGACGTAGCTGTTCTTGACCAGGCCCTGGCCGTAGGGGATACCGCTGCCCTGGGCGAAGCCGATCGCGGCAGGGGTGCCCGATTCCGGCACGGGTATGACGAGGTCGGCTTCAACCGGGTGCTCAGCAGCAAGCCTCCTGCCGACCTCGACCCTCGTCGCGTGCACGCTGCGGCCGCTGATCGACGTGTCGGGCCTGGCCAGGTACACGTACTCGAACAGGCAACCGCGCGGCTTCGGCTCGGCAAAACGGCGTGACCTGACGCCGCGCTCGTCGATCGCTATCAGCTCGCCCGGCTCGATCTCCCTGACCAGGGTGGCACCCACGATGTCTAGCGCAGCCGTCTCGCTGGCGACAACCCAGCCGCGCGGCAGCCTGCCGAGCACCAACGGCCTGAAGCCCTCGGGATCACGAGCGGCGTAAAGGGTCTGCGAGTCCATGAACACCAGCGAGAACGCGCCCTTCACCCGTGGCAGTACTGCGAGCGCGTTCTCCTCGATGCTTGCCTCCGCCGCTTGCCCTCCGCCGCTGGCGCCGGCGATCCCCGAGGCGAAGAGCGACGTCAGGACGTCGGTGTCGGAGGTTGCCGTGCTGCTGCCGGGCGACGTGCCTGCAATGGCCGCGAGCTCGAGCGTGTTGATCAGGTTTCCGTTGTGCCCGAGCGCCAGGCTCACCGACGGGGTGGCCCGGAAGGTCGGCTGCGCGTTCTCCCAGACCGAGGACCCGGTCGTGGAATAGCGGCAGTGTCCGACGGCGATGTGCCCGCGCAGAGTAGTAAGCACTGACTCGTTGAATACCTGGGCGACGAGGCCCATGTCCTTGAAGACAACGATCCTGGTGCCGTCGCTGACGGCGATGCCGGCCGACTCCTGACCCCTGTGCTGCAGCGCGTACAGCCCGAAATAGGTGAGTTTCGCGACATCCTCATCATGCGTCCAGACACCGAAGACGCCGCAGGCATCCCTGGGCGGGTGGTCGTCGGAGCTGAGCTCGTGGGTCAGCCGACCGTCAGGCTTGATCACCCGCCAAGTCTAGTTAGTCCTGGGGATGCATTGGGTGCTGTGGCCACGCCGACACGAGCGGAAGATAGGCGGACAAGTCCGCGCGCGGGCCGCTTGCCCGGACCGAGCCGCTCGCCACCGCAGCAGGCCAGCCCGTGCGCCCGGCCGCGAGCATGATCCAGGTGACGGCGTCGGTCTCCACGACGTTCGGCGGCGTGCCCCGGGTGTGGCGGGGGCCAGCCACGCACTGGACCGCGCCGAACGGCGGAACGCGCACCTCCACCGCCCGGCCTGGGGCTCCGGCCTCTAGCAGGCCGAGGGCGTGGATCGTAGCCGCGCGCAGCGCCTCCCGCAGGGGTTGCTGGCCCGCGTCGATCGCCTCGATCACCAGACCTAGGCAGGCAGCCCCGAGCGCGGCTGCGGTCACAGGGCCGGCATAGGGCTCCGCGCCGATGGCCTCCCGCTGCGCTGTCACCGCGGCCAGCAGCCGCTGCGGGTCAAGACGTCGGGCCGGCATCGCAGCGACGATAGCGCATGCGCCGTCTCCCGCGGTTTCGCTGACCGCCTGGGCGAGGCGCCGCCGGAGCGGGCTGACCGCACCCGTCGTCGCTGACATCATGCGGATAACCAGGGAAGAAGCCTACAATCCCTGGCTATGGCCGGTCGGCGCAACGCGCGCCCGTATCGAACCAAGGGATCGTGGGTTCCTCGGCTAGCGGGCGTGGGCGCGGTAACGGTGCTCGCGCTCGCTGGCCTGGTCGTCTACCTGGCCACAACGCACCATCAGCATCAGGCGTCTCAGAAACGAAACGGGCGCGCCGTCCTGTCTACCCGGGTCCTGAAGGCCCAGAACGTGGGGATCGTCGACTTCGGGCCGGCCGACGACGGCGACGCCTTCGTCGGCTCGCAGGAGGACCACCCGTTGATGCTGCTGCCGCAGGCCGGCCGCGTGAGATTCGTCGCGATTCCCGCATCCGGGCTCGCCGCGCCGACCTCTGGCGGCGCAGGGGTGCCGGCCTGGACGGACAACCAGATGGTGGACGGCACCGACATCTTCATCTACTTCGCGACAGGCGAGTGCCTGAGCGCTGGCCAGGCCTCCGCGGTGGTCCGCCTGGCGCATTGCGATCTCTCGCCTGCCCAGCGCTGGCGGCCGATCGACGCCGCGACGGCACAAGGGCAGGCCATCGCCAAATACGCGAACGCGAAGACCGGCCTGTGCCTAACGGCGCCGCCGAAGAAGCCGGGCCCGGCGAGGCTGGCCAAGTGCGGCCCCCCCGGCCAGAAGATTCAGGAGATCGCGTTCTGGTGGACCGCATAACTGTCCCTGCTGGCCCGACCGGGTTAGCGGGGGCCGAAGAGTTCCGGCAGAGTCCGCTGACTCACGGCGCTGAGCTCGGCCACTGGCACCGTGAACAGCCCGCTCACCTCGAGAACCTCGCCGCCGGTCACACCGAGCGTGCTTGCGGGGACGCCATCCGCCGCACACAGCGCCGCGAACTCTACTTCGGCGCCAGGCCGCACCACCACGATTGCCCGCGCGGCCGATTCACTGAACAGGAAGGCCAGCGGATCAGGGGAGCCTGAGGGACCAGCGGGACCGGCCGGCGTCGTGACCACGCAGCCGATGCCCGGGCCGCTGCCCGGCCGAGCCGCGCGGCCCGCGCCGGTCAGGCAGGACTCGGCCAGGGCGAGCCCGAGGCCGCCTTCTGACACGTCATGCGCGGCGGACAGCAGGCCGCCCGCCGCCGCGGCCGCCAGCACTGCCGCCAGCCGCTGCTCCGCGGCCAGGTCCACGGCGGGCGGCACGCCGCCCAGGTGGCTGCGGGTCACCTGCGCCCACAGCGATCCCCGAATTCCGCGGTTGTGCGGCCGAGCAGCATGATCGTCTCGCCCGGGGCACTGAACCCGCTCGGCAACCTGCGCCGCACGTCATCGAGTACACCGAGGACGCCGACGACAGGCGTCGGCTGGATCGCGTCCGGGCCCGTT
>DASWGE010000285.1:0-3990 GCA_036393895.1 Streptosporangiaceae bacterium
ACACCACCTGTGGGTGCTGTGGACCGACTACTTCAAGCCGCCGCACTTCGAGAAGTACCCGCAGCTGCACCAGCTGTTCAACGACGCCACCAAGCTCGCGGGCGCCGGAGGCACCAAGGGCAGCACCGACCCGGCCATCGCGGACGCCCTGCTCGCCAAGATCGAGGACATCTCCAAGATTTTCTGGGAGACCAAGCAAGGCTGACAACCCTGATCTGAGCAGCACCAGCGTCGGATCAGGCCGGGGCCCGGGGGACGGAGCCCGCGGGGCAAGGGGCAAGGGGCAGGGGGACCCGGCGGTAGGCTTCCAGCGCAATCTGCGGCGATGGCCTGTCGTCGCAGTTCGCAAGCCAGGATAAATTGCAGGGAGAAGTCGATCACGCCATGATGAGGCAACGGCGGCCCGTCGTCGTTGGAGGGGGCTCAGGTGACCGAGGAAGGCACAAGTTCATCAGTAAGCCAGACGATCGCCGCTGATGTCATCAGCGCTAGCGGTGACCGCCAAGCTGGCGGGGATCCGAGCGATCAGCACGAACTTGGGCACAACGTAGCGGCGAAGGCTGTCCGGCCGACGCCGGCCGATGAAGGTATCCGCGACAAGGTCAACATCAGGATGCCCGCTGACGGCGCATACCTGTCCGTGCTGCGAACCGCGACCGCCGGGCTGGCGGCGCGCCTCGACTTCACCCTCGATGAGATCGAAGACATGCGCATCGCCGTTGATGAGGCATGCGCCA
This sequence comes from Streptosporangiaceae bacterium, assembly GCA_036393895.1. Classification (GTDB taxonomy): domain Bacteria; phylum Actinomycetota; class Actinomycetes; order Streptosporangiales; family Streptosporangiaceae; genus Chersky-822. Next base: position 738 of record DASWGE010000285.1, read on the forward strand.
TGCTGCTGAGCCAGGCGATCCCGGGCAGCGACCTGGAATGTGACTTCACGCTCGGCGTGGACGCCATGACAGTCAGCGTGTCGGTCAGCTGCCTTGCCCCCCGGGTACCGGCCGGCGACACGTTCGCGTGGACCGTGCTCACCGCCTTGGCCGGCAGCGTGGACGCCCAGGTGGGACCCGGTGACGTGCTCACGATCGTGCTGCGGAAGAGTCGTGATTCATCGAGGTCGGTATGACGGGGGAAGTTGAGGTCGCCTTGACCGAGGAGTTCGAGACGATGACGGCTGCACCTGCCGGGGGGCAGGCGCTTGCCGACACCGAGGAGGTCTTGGCCGTCGCCGGGCTGATCGCTGAGGAACTCGAAGAGGACGCTTCAGAGCACCTGTCCGGGGCGATCAGGATCCAGCACGCCGTCCGGGACAGGGGGCATGCCAGGGAGCTGTTCGTCTTGCTTGCCCAGCTCCCGGAAGGCGATGCAGAGCGGCTGAGGATCCGGGGCGAGCTCGTTGAGCTTCACCTGCCGCTGGTCGAGTACCTGGCCAGGCGATTCCGCAACAGGGGCGAGTGGCTCGATGACCTGACCCAGGTCGCCACGATTGGCCTGATCAAGTCCATCGACCGGTTCGACCTCAGCCGGGGCGTAGAGTTCTCCACCTACGCGACGCCGACCATCGTTGGCGAGATCAAGCGGCACTTCAGGGACAAGGGCTGGGCGGTACGGGTACCGCGCAGGCTGCAGGAGCTGAAGCTGGCGCTCACCAAGGCCATCGGCGATCTCGCGCAGCGGCTGGGCCGGGCGCCGACGGTCGCTGAGCTGGCCGCCCACCTGCAGATGAGCGAAGAGGACGTGCTCGAGGGGCTTGAGTCGGCTAACGCCTACTCGACGGTCTCGCTCGACGCGCCTGACTCAGGCGATGAGGACGCGCCGGCCGTCGCCGAGTCGCTTGGAATGGTCGACGAGGCACTCGAGGGCGTCGAGTACCGGGAGTCGCTGAAGCCGCTGCTGGAGCGGCTGCCGCCGCGCGAGAAGCGGATCCTGCTGCTGCGCTTCTTCGGCAACATGACCCAGTCGCAGATCGCCACCGAACTGGGCATCTCCCAGATGCATGTCTCCAGGCTCCTGGCCAGGACGCTAACCCAGCTTCGGGAGGGCCTGACCAGCGAGGACTGAGCCCTGCCTAGCGGCACCCGGGCCAGGGCTCTGAGATACCAGGCTATTTAGCCGGGGCTGACGGGTCCTTGGCCGGGAAGGTCAGCGCGCGCAGGCTGGGCGGCACGAGCAGCAGCACGAGACCGGTGACCGACAGCGCCAGAGCCGGGCCGCCGAGCCAGTACCGGTGCCCCTGGACTAGGTAAATCCCGACGATGCCGACGAAGATCTGGGTGAGCAGAGCCGGAGTCCTGCTCCACCGCCGCACGCGGGCTAGGCCGAGCGCGACCAAGGCCAGGACGACCGCCGTCCCGGCGCCGATCGCCGTGAGGGCGATCCCGCTCGAGCTCTGGTAGGACTTCCCCTGCGCGGCCTCGATTCCGGCGAGCACCGCGGCCGCGAGCACCCCGGCGGCCTCAATCGCCTGCGCGGCGGCGGCCAGCGACACGGAGAGCGGACGCCGCTGCGGCCCGGCACCATCGGCGACGTTAGCCTGTCCGGATGCGGGCCCTCCTGATCGTGAACCCACGTGCTACCTCCACGACTCGGCTACGCCGTGACGTCATCGCGTCCGCCCTGGCATCCGCCGTTCAACTCGAAGTCACCGAGACACGCTACCGGGGTCACGCGACGAAGCTGGCATCGGTTGCCCGCTCGGAGGGCTACGGCATGGTGCTCACGCTCGGTGGCGACGGAACGGTCAACGAGGCCATCAACGGCATCCTCGACAAGTTCGCAGCCGGCTCGCCGTCCAGTCCGTCCCCGGCCGAGCTGCCTGTGCTGGCGGCGCTGCCTGGCGGCAGCGCCAATGTGTTCGCCGGTGCGCTCGGGCTGCCGCGTGACCCGATCGATGCCACCGGCGAGATCCTGCGTGCGATCACAGAAGGCCGCCAGCAGACCATCGGCCTCGGGATCGCCGATGACAGGTACTTCGCGCTGAACGCCGGGCTCGGGCTCGACGCCGAGGTGGTCAGGGCGGTCCAGGGCGTGCGTGCCCACGGCAACCCGGCCACGGCCACGCTGTATGTCAGGCTGGCCCTGCGCCACTTCTACCAGCAGACCGACCGCCGGCATCCCGCGGTCACCATCGAGCTTGACGGCAGGCCTGTCGTAGGCCCGGTTTTTATCGGAATCGTCTCCAACGCCGCTCCATGGACCTATCTCGGCAGCCACGAGGTGCATGCCAATCCGCAAGCGGGGTTCGAATCAGGGCTCGACCTCTTGGCCCTGCGAAAGCTGTCGACGTTGAGCACATTCAGCGCCATTGGCAAGATGCTGACCGCGGACACTGACCGGATGCTGCGCGGCAGGAACGTGCTGGCATACCACGACCAGCCGTGCATCACGCTGCGCGCCAGCCGGCCGGTTGCCTGCCAGATCGATGGCGAGTACGTCGGTGAGCGGGAGATCGTCACGTTCCGCTCGGTGCCGGATGCGCTGCGGGTCTTCGCCTGAAAGTGCCGGATGCTTGCCAGGATTCGCGGAATGGACCGAAATGGCCTAATTGGCGCGCAGGCCATCGAGCCGGACGGCACAGGGACGAAGACCGTACCTAGCGCACGGGACCATGCCCGCCATGTGACTTATCTGACACCGAAATCCGCCCTAACCTTTGCCTGAGGGTCTTGCGCTTGATCGATTAACTTGGGAGGGTTGTAACCGCTCCTGGCTTGGGGTGCGCGCGCACGTGCCCGGCCAGGCGGGCGATGCCAGCGCGGGCAGTGTCCACGGGGGCGTGGTCTGATGGTCGTCCGGGAGCCGGACCGGAACTCACGTTCCGAACCGAGGTGAAACTGCGACTCGGGTTCTTGACGGACTCGAAATACGGTATAGCTCGTGAATTCGTTCACAAGCATGACGGAGGCGACGGGTCCGCAAAAGACGCGTCGATCCTCGAGGAGGAGTGGACCGCATGGACTGGCGCAACTACGCCGCCTGTCGTGACGTCGACCCGGAGCTTTTCTTCCCCATCGGGAACACCGGCCCGGCCCTGCTCCAGATAGATGAGGCAAAGCAGGTCTGCGCTCGGTGCAAGGTCTCCGAGGCGTGCCTGCAATGGGCGCTCGACAGCGGTCAGGACTCCGGCGTATGGGGCGGTCTGAG
>DASWGE010000286.1:0-6228 GCA_036393895.1 Streptosporangiaceae bacterium
CCGGGAGCGATCGCGGGGCGTTCCGGTCATGGCTCATACCGGTTTGAGGTAGCTTGAAGCAATGCCGCTCGCACCCCGCAAACTCCCGCTCGCCATCTGGGCCAGGATGCCCGAGTCACTGCGGCGGAGGGCCGGCTCAACAGGGGGCAGGCGGCTGATGAGGTTCGCGCCTGCGGCAGCTCTCGCGCTTGCCACCACCCAGATCACCTACTTCATCTGCTTCAGCGTGCTGGCCATGACCGGACGGGCATCGGGCGCCGCGGGCTGGCTCGCCGGGGCAGCGGTTAGCTACGGTGTCAGCCGCTGGGCCTGGGAGCGCAAAGGCAAGCCGCGCGTGCTGAAAGAGACGCTGCCGTTCCTGGCCATCTCGCTCGTTGTCGGCATCGTGCTCACTGAGGCGAGTCACTTCGGATACCGGGAAGCGGCGGCGCTCGGCCTGCACGGCGCCGCGCACGACGCGTTCGTGCAGGGCTTTTACCTGGCCGCCAACTGCTTCACATTCCTGACCAGGTTCGTGATCTTCCATTTCGTGCTGTTCGCCGACCGCGATGCCAAGGCCGAGTCCCAGCTACGGGCCGAGGACGTCTAGCGCCGCATCCGGCATGACGGCGCCTGTTGCGTGCGGGCATTATGGCGGCGACGTCCGGCCGCGACGCAGCCACTGGCCGCGCCCTGGCTTCGCCAGCACCTGGCCGTCCTCGAGCAGGACGTCGCCGCGGCTGATCATAAAGCGCGGCCAGCCGCAGATCTCCCGCCCGTCGTAGGCCGAGTAGCCGGCCCTGGACCGCATGGAGCTTCCGTCGATCGTGCGCCGCAGCTGCGGGTCGAGGACGAGCAGGTCGGCGTCGCTCCCGACTGCGATCGTGCCTTTGCGCGGATAGAGCCCGAACAGGCGGGCCGGGCTGGTCGAGGTCAGCGAGACGAAGCGATGCAACGAAATGCGGCCGGTACTGACGCCGGCGGAGAAGAGCATCGGCAGCATCGTCTCGAGGTCGGCAACGCCCTGGCGGGCAGTCGTCACGTCCAGGGACTCATCGAGCTTGTCGGCCAGCCGCCAGGGTGCGTGGTCGCTGCCCAGCGTGTCCACCGACCCATCGGCCAGCCCAGCCCACAGCGCCTCGACGTCCTGGGTGTCCCGCAGCGGGGGAGAGCCGATGTACTTCGCGCCGTCAGGTCCGGCGAGTGCCTCGCGGGTCAGGTGCAGATACAGCGGCCTGGTCTCGACGAACACGGGCAGGCCGCGGGCGCGGCCCCGCCGGGCGGCGCGCAGCGCCGGCTCCGACGACAAGTGCACGATGTAGACCGGCGAGCCCGTTGCCTCGCAGATCGCCACGGCCCGCTCCACGGCGGCGCGTTCGGCCGGTACCGGGCGGCTGGCTGCCCAGTCGGCGAGGCCGCCGCGCCCGGCCGCCAGCAGCCGCTCGCCAGCGAACCGGACCAGGGCACCGTCCTCGCAGTGGATCAATGTCAGCATGCCATACTGGCCGGCGATCCTGACCGCCTCGATCATCGCGTCCGCGTGCGCCTCGAACTCGTCGGCCACCATGAAGAGCTTCAGGCTCGTGTGCCCGGCGTCCGCGAGCCGTGGTAGCTCGGCAAGCGCCTGCGGCGTCGGACTGTCAAGGACCGGGTGGAGCACGTAGTCCACGCTGGCCAGCGTCCGGGCCGCGGCCAGGTCGCGCCCGAGGGACTGGCTCAGCGAGTCACCGTCCGCCGGGAAGGTCATGTTCCCGATCGTGGTAATTCCGCCGGCGATAGCGGCAGCCGAGCCGCTGCTGAAGTCGTCGACCCACGCCGGAACGCCAGGCTCGGGCGGCTCGGGCGAGGACAAGTGCACGTGCATATCGATACCGCCGGGAAGGACCATCGCTCCCGTGGCGTCCAGTTCCCTGCGCCCGCGCGGAGATCCGCCTATCTGGCTGACCGTGCCGTCGCGCACCGCCAGGTCACAGACGGCCGAGCTGCCGGCCGTCACCACGGTCCCGCCGCGGATCACCAGGTCACAGTCGGAGTCTGGAACTTGTATCGCCTCCGTCCTGGCGTGGTCGCGCGGACTTCACATCGGCAGCATAGGCGGTTCAACCGTCCCCTGGTGTTGAGCGCTCGGCCCGGCTTGCTCAGAATGGCAACAGGGACCGCGTCTGCGAGAAAGGAGCGGCTGTGAGCGTGCAGCTTAATCACACGATCGTCGCCTGCCGCGATCAGCGGCAGTCGGCAGCCTTCCTGACCGAGATACTCGGCCTGCCCGCGGCGACGAGGTTCGGCCGGTTCCTGGTCGTCGGAACGGACAACGGCGTATCCCTCGACTTCGCCGAGACCGACAGCGACATCACCGTCCAGCATTACGCGTTCCTGATCGGCGAGGAGGACTTCGACGTGATCTTCGGCCGCATCGCCGCGCGGGGCATCCCGTACTGGGCCGATCCTGGCAGGACGCGGCCGGGGGAGATCAACCACAATGACGGCGGCCGCGGCGTTTACTTCGCCGACCCCGACGGCCACGTGATGGAGATCATTACCCGTCCTTACGGCGGCTGAGACGCAGGCCTTCAAAGACTCAGGCCGTCAGGGCTGCAGCGGCGACGGGTGCCGAGGTTCGTAGAGTGCAAGCTCAGCGCCGTCGGGCAGGCGGATCGCCGCGAGGCGCCCCCAGCGCTCCTCGGACACATCCCGCGCCACATCGGCTCCCTTGGACCGAAGTGCGGCAAGCGTGGCGTAAATGTCATCGCACATCAGGTAGAGCTCGTGATGGCCGCTGCCGTCGGTCGGGTGCACGGCAAGCTCGGCCGGCGGCAACCCGAAGATGGGCCAGCCCCCGCCGGCGTCGACCGAGGTCATTCCTAGTACGTCCGCGAAGAACGTGCGAACCTTCTCGGCATCAGGGGAGAAGACGATAGCGTGCACGCCGGTGATCACGTGGCGATTGTAGTCCGGTGGCTGGGACGAGGATCAACCCTCTGCTGTCAGCAGATTGCCTTGGCGTGCCTCGGCCAGGCCGACGATTGTGGATCGTGATGCGGATTCCGCAGCCGGATCTGAGAGCGGGGAGACCATGCTGAGTGCCGTTGCCGAGACCACCACGAATGCCGGCTCGCTTGACGAGCAGCTGATCAGCCGCCTTTTGTACCACCGCATTATCGTGCTCGGGACTGAGGTCAATGACGCCGTAGCCAACCGCCTCTGCGCGCAGTTGCTGCTGCTATCGGCTGAGGACTCGCGCAGCGACATCTGCCTGTACATCAACTCGCCGGGCGGGTCGGTCAGCGCTGGCCTCGCCATCTACGACACGATGCGGCTGATCCCGAACGAGGTCAGCACGCTGGCGATGGGCTTGGCGGGCAGCATGGGGCAGTTCCTGCTGTGCGCGGGAACAGCAGGCAAACGGTTCAGCCTGCCGCACGCCCAGGTGCTGATGCATCAGGGGTCAGCGGGATTCGGGGGCACGGCCGCCGATGTCGAGATCTACGCCGAGCAGCTCGAGAAGACAGGAGCCATGATGATCAAGCTGATCGCCGAGCATACCGGCCAGCCTGTGCAGACCGTCGAGCGCGACAGCCTGCGTGACCGCTGGTTCAGCGCCGAGGAGGCTCGCGACTACGGGATCATCGACTACATCGTCGAACGGCTCGATGACGTCCGTCCCGCGGTCTCCGCCCGGATAGCAGGGCTGTGACGATGGGCCAGTACACGATCCCGACCGTCGTCGAGAAGACCCCGCTCGGCGAGCGGGCTTACGACATCTACTCCAGGCTGCTGTCCGAGCGGATCGTCTTCCTCGGCACCGAGATTGACGACGGTGTCGCCAACGTGGTCATGGCGCAGCTGCTGCACCTGGAGTCGGTCAGCCCTGACCTAGAGATCAGCTTGTATATCAACTCGCCAGGCGGCTCCTTCAGTGCGCTCACCGCGATCTACGACACCATGCAGTACATCCGTCCCGACGTCGCCACGACCTGCATGGGCCAGGCGTCCTCCGCTGCGGCTGTGCTCCTCGCGGCCGGCGCGCCCGGCAAACGGGCGGTCTTGCCGCACGCCAAGGTGCTGCTGCACCAGCCGTCGAGTCAGGCCCAGGGCGCCCTGCCCGACCTGGCGATCCAGGCCAAGGACGTGGCCAGGGTACGGTCGGAGGTCGACGAGATACTTAGCCGGCACACCGGTCACCCCGTCGCCAAGATCAGGAACGACACCGACAGGAACAAGACATTCAGTGCCCGTGAAGCGGTCGACTACGGCCTGGCCGACGTGGTGATTGCCAGCCGGAAGGTCGCGCCCGTCGGGCTAGTAAGCGCCTGAAGATCACGCGGCAAGCAGGCATACGGCATCGCCTGACCGGCCTGCCGGGGCGCGGCCGGACGGGTCGGCCTGGTCGGCCCGGTCCATGAGCGCGCGGGCGGCGCGGATGGCCTCGAGCCTGACGACCCGCGTGCGGCGGTTGCTGTCGTCGACCAGATCGCGTCCGGTCGTGGCCACGAGGTCGGCAAGCTCGATGCGCAGCGCGTCGCAGATCGCCGCGAGTACCTCAGAAGACGCCTCCTTGCGCCCGCGCTCCACCTCGGACAGGTAGGGCATCGAGACCCGAGCCGACCGGGCGACGTCGGCCAGAGTCCTGCCCTGTTCGAGCCGTGTGCGGCGCAGCACGTCGCCGAGCATCGTCCTGAGCAGAGGCCGGGATCGCTGCTGGCCCTCTAGCGGGCCGGTCACGACCGGTTCAACCATCGCCGTTCCTTCCTGGCCGCGACGAACGCCGTGTACCTGCGCCTGTGCTCAATCACGCTACTTACCAAGGCACCTGGCGCAGAAGCGCTTTCGCGCCAGGCGTAAGGACGGGCCACATGCCCGGCGAACTTTGAGTAGCCTGGCGAGCGCCCGACCTTCCTCCGTTAGCGCTAGCCGCCTTTGACGTGCCCGGAGCAGATGTGGACCAGCTATACACCCGGCCCGCCGGCCGCCATGCCGCCCGCCATGCCGCCCCTTCCGGCGGCAGGTTCGGCCTGTCCTCACTCACTGCCCGCGGGGCGCTGCGAGTCCCCGAGATCACCGTTTACTTCTGGATCATCAAGGCGCTTTCCACGGCGATGGGCGAGTCGACATCGGACTACGCGGTCCATGCCATCGCCCCCGTCGTCGCGGTCGGTATCGGTTTCATCGGCTTCGTCGCGGCCCTGACGCTGCAGCTCGCCATGCGCCGCTACGTCGCCTGGGCATACTGGCTGGCCGTCATGATGGTCGGGGTCTTCGGGACCATGGCCGCTGACGTCCTGCATGTCGGCTTCGGCGTGCCGTACATCCTCTCCTCGGCGCTGTACGCGCTGGCTCTCGCGGCAGTCTTCTGGACTTGGAACCGGACGGAAGGAACGCTGTCCATTCACACCATCGACACCGCCCGCCGCGAGTTGTTCTACTGGGCGGCGGTCGTCGCGACCTTCGCGATGGGTACGGCCGTCGGCGACCTGACCGCGGTGACGCTGCATCTGGGCTACCTGCTCTCCGCGGTGCTCTTCGCCTGCATGATCGCGGTCCCCGCGATCGGCTACCGCTGGCTGGGCTGGAATTCGATCCTGTCCTTCTGGTGCGCGTACGTGCTCACCCGGCCGTTCGGCGCCTCCGTCGCCGACTGGCTCGGCAAGCCGCGGAGCCTGGGCGGCCTTGGATGGGGCGGTGGGCCTGTTGCCTTGGCCCTGACCGGCATGATCGCGATCGGCGTGGGTTACCTCAGCCTCACGCGCAAGGACGTGCAGAAACTCTCGCGCCAGCGTGCCGCAGCTACATAGCCGCAGCGTGGTTGGGGCGCGCGCGCACGGGTAGTGAATGAGCCGGGCGCAGCAGTAGCGGGCACGAGGGGGCACGATGTCGACAGACGCGATCGTCCTGCTGAAGGCCGATCACAAGGAGATCCGCCGCCTGTTCCGGGACTTCCAGGGTGCCGGTGATAAGGCGACCAAGAAGAAGGCCAGCCTGGCCAAGCAGATCATCAGCGCGCTGACCGCGCACACCTACATCGAGGACGAAGTGTGGTACCCGGAGGTTCGCGCGCTCATCCCTGACCTCGAGGAGCACGTGCTTGAGTCGTACGAGGAGCACCACGTGGCCGACGTGCTCTGCATGGAGCTGGCCGCGATGTCACCCGGCTCCGAGCGCTTCAACGCCAAGGCGCACGTGCTGATCGAAACGATCACCCATCACATGGATGAAGAAGAGCACGACTGGTTCCCGCGGGTGCGAGCGGGC
>DASWGE010000287.1:0-5948 GCA_036393895.1 Streptosporangiaceae bacterium
GACGACACCAGCCACGGCACCGACCACGGGCTCGATGTTCACGAAGGCGCCAGCGACCACAGCCGGCACGCGGCTCTGCCCGTAGGCGAACAGCGTGAAGGGCAGCAGAGTGCCGCCCACCGCGAGCGCAACCGTTGCGAGCACCGCGCCTAGGCTGCCCGGAGCCTCAGGGACGCCGCCAGTGAAGATGGCGACCGGCAGCACGCCCGCGGCGGCCCCGAGGAACTGCACGGCAGTCACGGCGGCCGGGTCGCGGCCGAACAGCAGCCGGGGCTGTGCCACCACGAGTATCGCGGACAGCAGGACCGACAGCAGGACAAGCCCGTCGCCACCGGCAGTTCCGCCGCCCGCGCCCCCAGCCGTGACAACACCGACCCCGGCCAGCGAGACTGCGAAGCCGGCCCAGGCGAGCGGGCGAGCCGCGGCGCGATGCCAGAGCGCCGCGATGATCGCGACAAGCACGGGAACGGCGCCAATCAGCAGTGCCGCGTGGCTGACGCTTGTCCGCGTGATGCCTGCGTTCTGCAGGAGCACCGACCCGCCGTATCCCACAGCGCCAGAAACCAGCACGGCGGGCTTGAATGCCGCCCTGATGCCCGAGCGGCTCACGGCGAGCAGGATGACCGCGGCCACGCCGAACCGCGCGAAGGTGAGCCAGCCGGGCGGGAGCCAGCCGAGTGCCACCTTGGACAGCGGGACCGTCGTGCCCCACAAGATTCCGGCGGCGGTCAGCGGGGCGACGGAGCGGCGGCAGTTGAGTTCCATGCCCCTATGTTGCGGGCAGCCGATTCAGAATTAGCTGGTTCGAATCAAGAACGAGATAATATTTCGCAACATGGCTGCAGAACTTGATGATGTTGACATCCGACTGCTCACCGCGCTGCAGGCCGACGCGGATCGCACAAACGTCGAGCTCGCCAGGATTGCTGGACTGTCACCCGCGGCAACGCTGCACCGGGTGCGGTGGCTGAAGGAGTCGGGTGTTATCCGCATCATCAGCGCCAGCCTCGATCCGGCCGCTGCCGGCTTTCCTCTCCAGCTCTACGTGGCCGCGACGCTGGCCCGGCACGACCCGCGCTCAACCCGGGTGTTCGAGGAGCAGGTCAAGGCGCTGCCGCAGATCATCGCGGCCGACAACGTTGCCGGCGAGATGGACTACCTGCTGACCGTGGTCGCTCGCGACGTCTCCGACCTGCAGGAGGTGCTGGCCAGCCTCGCCGCGAGAGGGGGTCAGCGACTCGTGACTTACCTGAAGCTGACGGAGGTCAAGCCGCCGTCCAGGCTGCCGCTGGCCGTGACCTCCCCCGCGGCGGGCCGGCCGGCCAGGCAGCGCCGCCGGGCCGCTGCCCGCGCAGGCGCGCCGGACGTTGGGCGCGCATGATGAAGGCGTGGACGAGCCCTACCTAAACGGCACCTACCGATGGTGGCACCTGTCAGAGCCCTCGCCGGAACTGCTGGTCGCCGAGACGTCCCTGGTGGCTGGGAAGCCAGGCGTCGCGGTGGATCTCGGGTGCGGGCTGGGAACCGAGATCGGCTACCTGGCAGGGCGCGGCTGGCGGGGACTTGGCGTGGACCTCTCGGTCGCCGCGCTGGCCCAGGCTCGCGCGCGGCATCCGGGGGCGGCGTTCGCCTGCGCCGACGTCACGAGCTTGCCGCTGCCCGCCGGCTCGGCCGACCTGCTGCTTGACCGTGGCTGCTTCCACTACCTGGCGCCGGACCAGCGGGCCGGTTATCAGGGCCATCCTGGTGCGCCCGGAGACAGTTGCCTCCATGAAGGACACAATTGAACTGATGCCCGGGCGATTACGTCGTAGGGATGTGCCCGCCCCGTTTCAGCGACGAGACGCCAGTACCGGGTCACCTGGCCAGGAGGAGCCGATGACGACTGGGATGCGGCAGGCGAAACGCCCGCTCAGTGCGCTGCTCGCCGGACCGTACGGGCACCCGTATCACCCGATGCTGGTGACCGTGCCGATCGGGGCCTGGGTGCTCAGCCTCGGCTTCGACGTTGCCTCCCACTTCGCGAGCCGGCCGGCGTTTCTGGCCATGGGCTCCGAATCGCTGATCGCGGCGGGCGTGATCGGCGCAGTCGCAGCGGGCCTGGTCGGCTTCCTGGACCTTGCCGTCATCCCGGTCGGCACGCCGGCATTCCGCACCGCATGCACGCACATGTTCATCAATGTCACGCTCACTGTCGCCTACGGCGCGAACTTCGCCTGGCGGTACCACACGTGGGCCCATACCGGCCCGGTCGATCCCGGGATGATCGCGTTGTCAGCGGCCTGCGTTGCCGCGCTTGGCGTATCGGGGTACCTGGGCGGCAAGCTTACGTACCGATATGGCGTGCGGGTCGCGGCAGAAGCCAATCAGGCCGATGGATACCTGACCACCGAGTGGCGCCCAACCTCGGGGCCGCGGGCGACTACGCCACGGGCGCCCCGCGCGCGGCGCAGCCACCGCGCCTGAGCGCAACTCGGCGCGATCAGCCCAACGGCGGCTCAGAGGCACAGCAGCAGCCACCAGTAGACGCATGTGTAGATAACAGACAGTTCCGGCGATGGCCGCCAGCACCGTCGAATCAGGAAATCCCAGGCGAGCCCGCAGTCGGCGACCCGGCGCACCTGCTTAACCCCGCTAGCATGGGAAGCCGGGGGTAGTGGATGACAAGCAACCCGACCGGGGAACCACGCGTTGACCTGAACGGTCAGCAAGGGTCATCTGATAGCCGGGTCTTCATGCCAGGCAGGCGGCGCCGACCTAAGCGGCTCTTGCTGGACCGAGACAGCGAGCGGACCAGAATCGATGACCTTCTGGAAGTCGTCCGGCGAGGCTTCAGCGGGGTTCTCGTGCTCCGTGGCTGCCATGGAGCGGGCAAGACGACCCTCGTCGACTATGCGGTCGAGGAAGCGTCCGGGTTCCGGATATCGTCCATAGTCGGAGTTGAGTCGGAGATCAATCTGCAGTATGGCGCGGTGCACGAGTTGCTCATCCCGTTCCTGCCGCTGATCGACGATCTTCCGGTTCCGCAGCGGCAAGCGATCCGGGTGGCGTTTGGCCTGGAGGCTGGCCCCGCGCAGGACCGGTTTCTTGTCGGGCTCGCATGCATGACACTCCTCTCCCGCGCGGCTGCGGACCGTCCGGTGCTTTGCGCAGTCGATGACGCACAGTGGATCGATGCCGAGTCGGCGCTGGTGCTCGGGTTCGTGGCGCGCCGTCTGTACGCTGATCGCGTCGGCATGATCCTGACGGTCGGCGATGCTGGCGAGCTGCCTGCGTGGCAGCAGCTCCCGACGGTCGAAGTCTGCGGCCTGCCGGATGACGCGGCGGCGGAGTTGCTGCGATCGGTCGCGGGCACGCCGCTCGCGCCTGAGGTGGTGGACCGCGTGGTTGCCGACGCCGAGCGTAACCCGCTAGCTCTCGTGGAGATCGGTTCCCATTTCACCGGTGAGGAACTGGCCGCACGGGCCTATCTGCCCGAACCGATCCCGGTGGGCCGGCAACTGCAAGAGCGATACCTGCGCCAGGTGCACCGCTTGCCGGCCGACGTACAGCAGTTTCTGCTCCTGGCTGCCACCGACGTGTCCGGTGATCGCAGTCGGGTTCGGCACGCAGCCGCAGCTGCGGGCATAGATGCCGATGCCGCCGAAGCGGCCGCTGAAGCGGCTGGGCTGATTAAAGCTTCCGGCAACTGGGCTGGCTTCCCGTACCCGTTGATCCGGGCGGCCGTCTACCACGGAGCTAGCAACGCCGACCGGCGACGCGCGCATCACTGGCTCAGCCAGGCCAGCGACCATGCCGGCGATGTCGAAGGGCAGGTGTGGCACCGCGCTGCCGCCGCCGCCGCACCCGACGAGCACCTTGCTGCCGACCTTCAGACTGCCGCTGACCGCGCCCGGGACCGCGGTGCTTCGTCTGCCACGGCCGCCCTGCTGCGGCGCTCGGTGGCGTGGACGCCCGACGATGGCGTCCGCGCGCGGCGGGAAGTCGCCCTAGCTGAGGCCGAGCTGGTGATCGGTCACGTCGACATTGCCCAGGAAATTGCCAGCAATGCTCTGCCCCTGCTGAGCGATAGCGGCACGCGCGGCCAAGCGAAGGTGGTCATCGGCGACGCGCTGTTCGCCCAGGGCCGCGACGTCGAGGCCGCTGAGGCCTTCGCAGACGCCGCCGCAGCGCTGGCAGCTTACCCAGCAGCATCAGCTGACGCGCTGCTCGCCGCGCTCGACGCAGCCAACTGGGCAGGGCGAGCCGAGACCCGCAAGATCGCCAGCATCCCTGCCCCCTCGCCGCCGCCCGGAACCGCGCCCGCGATCAGCGACTTGCTGCTGGCCGGCTACCAGGCGCGGTTCACCAAGGGATACGATGCCGCGGCAGCGCCGTTGCGCGCCGCGCTGGAGGCTCTGCGCGCCGACGACCTCGAACCGCTCATTGGACTCAAGTGGTTCGCGCTGGGTGCTACAGCGGCCGGGAGCCTCTGGGACGACGAGGCCCTGCTGGACATCACCGACCGGTGGGTACGAGTCGCCCGCAGGCGGGGCGCCCTCGCCCAGCTTCCGATGGCCCTGGCCGTCCGAGCTCTCGCAGACTGGCTAACCGGCGGTCTCGATCAGGCGGAGGACCGATGGAGAGAGCTGCACGAGCTCATGGCCGCCAGCCAGAACACCGGAATGCTGAACATCGACTACGGCAGCGAAGCCTTTGTGCTGGCCGGTCGCGGCGAGACCGCGAGGGCGCGCGCCGCAGGATTGGCTCAGATCCGCGAGGCGACCGCCCGAGGCCAGGGTGGCCAAGCCGATATCGGCAGGGGCGTCGTCGCATTGGCGGACCTGCGCTCCGGTCAGTTCGAGGCTGCGGTCGACGGTGCCTTGGCGGTGATCCAGGACGATCAGGCGTTCCTAACCGAGGCGATGTTGCCTGAGCTGATCGAAGCCGCCGCCCGCAGCGGCAACCACGAGGTGGCGCGCAGCGCGTTCGCCGTCCTGGCGAACCGTACCAGGACCGCGGGAACGCCCTGGGCGCTCGGGATCCGCGCCCGTTGCCAGGCGCTACTTGATGATGGCAGCGACGCCGAGACTGCTTACCTCGAAGCGATCAGCCAGCTTGGACGCAGCCATGCGGCTGTCGATCTGGCCCGCACGCACCTGATGTACGGTGAGTGGCTGCGGCGTGCCAGGCGACGGCGCGATGCGCGACGCCAGCTTCGCACTGCCGAGGACATGTTTCTCGCCATGGGCGCAGCCGGCCTTGCGGAACAAGCGCGCAGTGAACTGCGCGCTACTGGTGAACGAGCCAGAAGCCGAACCCCAGAGACCGCGCTCGACCTCACCCCTCAGGAAGCCCGCGTTACGAAGCTGGCCGCCGACGGTTCGACCAACAGCGAGATCGCCGAACAGCTGTTCATCAGCCCCAGCACGGTGGAATACCACCTGGGCAAGGTGTTCAGGAAGCTCGGCGTGAGATCCCGGACCCAGCTCGCGCACCGGCTGCCGGGCCGCGAATTACGCAAGGAAGCGTCAGTCACGGGCTCAGATAGCGCCCGGTCGCCGGCTGCGGTCGATCGCCCCCATGACGCGATCGACCGCAACCTCGGTGCGATGCCGACGCCCCCATCTCGTCGGCCGGCCCCCCATACCCATCGGCACCGACACCAGTGACGGTACTGGCACCCGCCGCTCGTCGAATCGGGGAAAGCCACAGTCTGCGCCCCAGTCGAAGATCGCGCGGTCCAAGTGGTCAGCCTGGCGCGGCGACTGGTCTGCCGGCCAGTGGTGCCAGCCATATCACCGCCATCACGGCTTGCGGGCCACGCCACCGTGAGCCGAAACTGTGCTGGACGGCGCGAGCTCGTCCGGGTCAGGCCGCCAGGCGTGCACGTAGCTCAGACCTGGCGGCACTAGCTCGAGCCCGTCAAAGAACCTGGCGACCTCGCCCCTGGTGCGCAGCGTCTGCGG
>DASWGE010000288.1:0-3595 GCA_036393895.1 Streptosporangiaceae bacterium
ATGCCAATCGCGAGGGAATGGGCCGAGCGTCTCATCGTCGTACAGCTCGTAGTTCTGCCTGTCCTTCAGCGCGCCGTCAGCGTGGATGCCTGATTCGTGCGCGAAGGCGTTGCGGCCCGTGCCCGGCTGGTTCTGCGGCAGCGGCTGGCCGAAGGCGTAGCTCGCCCACAGCGCGAACCTGCGCGCCCACGACAAGTCCAGCCGGTCGCCGATCGCGGCCCGGTCGGCGACGCCGAATCCGTGCTGGAAAGCGAGGATGACCGAGAGCAGATCGGCATTGCCTGATCGCTCCCCGATGCCGTTCACGCAGGTGTTGACCCAGGCATCCTGTCCGGCGTCGAGATCGCCAAGCGCGCCGGAGACGGAGTTCGCCACGGCCATGCCGAGGTCGTTGTGGCAGTGCGTTTCGACGGGCATAGCCGTGACGGAGGCGAGCTTGGCGAATCGCTCCCTGATCCGGTGCGGGGAGTCCCCGCCGATCGTGTCGCAGTAGCGGACCCGGTCCGCGCCAGCCTCCTTGGCGGCGAGCGCGAATTCGGTCAGGAAACCGTCGTCCGTTCGCGACCCGTCCTCGGCGTTCACGCCGATCGTCTGCGCGCCGCCGCTCCTGGCCGCGCCGACGGCCGCTGTCATCTCGTCGATGATCGCAGCGCGGTCCAGCTTGCCGCGGAACTTGTGCGCGATCATCTGGTCGGAGGTGGAGATCGACAAGTTGTAGTGCCGGAGGCCAAGCGGAACCGCCTGCTCTACGTCGGCCGTGACGGCGCGGCACCACCCGGACAGCCGCAGGTCGCCGAAGGCTCCGGCCCGCGCGAGCGCCACGTTAGCCAGGACATACGGCTTTTCGTGAAAGAGGAAGGGGAACCCGATCTCAGACTGCGCAACGCCCAGCTTGGCCAGGTAGAAGTTGACCATCGTCTTGCCGAACTTGGACAAGCCGGTGCGCGCGGTCTGCACGCCGTCGCGGTTGGTGACGTCCAAGAAGTGGACCTGTGCCATGCAAGCCCTCCGTGGTCCGATCGACGCGAATCGTCAGCTTGATTATCGATTGATAGTCTACTGGTTCGTCAACATTGATTGAAGTCAACGTGGGGTGACCCGCCGCCGTGGCCAGGCGCCGGAGAAAGCCACCATGGCCAGGCCCGGGGAAAGGCGAGGTGTCCATGCCGGCCGAGTGGATTTCCGCCTCCGAGGCGGCGGAGCGCCTTGGCATCAAGCCGGCCAGCCTGTACTCCTACGTCAGCCGGGGCGTGCTCACCAGACGCAAGGCCCGAGGGTCAAGGGCAAGCCTGTTCAGCGCCAGCGAAGTCGAAGGACTGGCCAGGCGCGGCCGGCCGCGGCGGGCCACGAGAGCCACCCTCGGAACCGAGCTGGTAATCGAGACCCAGCTGACCGAGATCACCGGTGATCATCTCCGTTACCGCGGGCATGACGTCGTCGGCCTTGCCCGTGAGCACAGCTTCGAGGAAGTCGCAGGCCTGCTGTGGTCGGGGTCCCTAAACGAGTCGGGCGGGCCGCCGTTCTGGCAGGCGACCGAGGCGGCCGTCGCCGCCGGTAGCGCCGCGCAGGCCGCGCTCCCGGCGGAAACCTTGCCGCTTGAGCGCCTGCAGGTGATCGTTCCGGCCCTGGCGGCGACCGACCCGCTCCGGCTGCATCTTGACCCGCCTGCCGTCATCGCCGCAGGGCGCGCCATCATCGCGGGGATGGTGGACTGCCTGCCGGCGGCGAGGCCCGGCAGAGCAGACCGCCTGCGGCCGGCCGGCTCGATCGCGGCGCGGCTGGTGCCCCGGCTGTGTCCCGCTGATCCCGCCCCCAGCCTGGTCGGCGCCCTGAGCGCTGCCCTTGTCCTGCTCGCCGATCACGAGCTTGCCGCGTCGACCCTTGCCGCCCGGGTGGCAGCATCGGTCCGCGCTGACCCCTACGCGGTCGTCGCGACCGGGCTTGGCGCGGTCGGCGGCCCACTGCATGGCGGTGCCTCATTCGGCGCTGAGGTGATGCTGCGGTCAGCCGCCAGGGCGGCCGACGCGGCCAGGGCAGTGGGCGACCTGCTCCGGCGCGGGGAGCGCATTCCCGGCTTCGGCCACTACGTCTACCAGGAGTCTGACCCGCGGGCGGTACTGCTCATGGGGCTGTTGCGGGCAGCCGCGCCGCGATCGGAACGGCTCGAGGTCGCTGATGCCGTTATGGCTGAGGCGCGGCGGCGGGCCCTCCCCGCGCCGAACATCGACTTCGCGCTGGCGGCGCTCGCTGCCGTGGCTGACATGATCCCCGGGGCCGGGCAGGCCGTGTTCGCGGTCGCGCGCACGGCCGGCTGGCTCGCGCACGCGATCGAAGAGTACGCTCGCGGCACGCCGATCCGGCCGCGCGGCATATACACCGGGTTGCCGAGTGCCCAGGACGCACCATGACGCCTCTGTAGTCTGGTTGCTGCCGCATGAAGGGAGCGTGAACGAGTGATAGAGATCGCCCCCATCGAAACGCCGTCGCTTGGCGACCGCAGTTACCTCGCGACCGACGGTGCGGTAGCGATCGTGATCGACCCGCAGCGCGATATCGACCGCATGCTGGCGTCAGCGGAGAGCCGTGGCGTGCGGATCACCCACGTGTTCGAGACCCACATCCACAACGACTACGTCACCGGCGGGCTGGCCCTGGCTCGCGCCGTCGGTGCCGCTTACCATCTGAGTGCCGCCGACCAGGTCGGATTCGACCGGATCGGGGTGACCGACGGCGATCAGGTCGATGCGGGCCAGATGCACGTCCATGTCATCGGCACGCCGGGTCACACGTTCAACCACCTGTCCTACGCCGTCGAGCACGCGGGCCGGATGGTCGCGGCATTCACCGGCGGCTCGCTGCTGAACGGGTCGACCGGCAGGACCGACCTGCTGGGCGATGAGCACACGCTCGAGCTCGCCAGGGCGCAGCATGGCTCGGCGCGCAAGCTCGCCGCGCGGCTCCCCGCGGACGCGCTGGTCTGCCCGACGCACGGCTTCGGCAGCTTCTGCTCGGCGACCCCGACGTCAGGTGCCGCCTCGACCTTCGGCGTGGAGGTGACGGTCAATCCGGCGCTCACGCTCGGCGAGGCCGACTACGTCGAGTCCACCGTCGCCGCGCTCGACGTCTACCCCGCCTACTACGCGCACATGGCCCCGGCGAACGCGGCGGGTCCGCCGGCGCCCGACCTGTCGGCGCCGCGGCAGGCCGATAGCACGGAGCTGCGGCGCCGGATCGACGCGGGGGAGTGGGTCGTGGACCTGCGATCGCGCCTGGCGTTCGCCGCCGGGCACGTGCGCGGCACCCTGCCGTTTGAGCTCGGCGACAACCTGACCACCTACCTGGGCTGGCTGATGCCCTGGGGGATGCCGCTGACCCTGCTTGGTTCCAGCGCGGCCGAGGTTGCGGCTGCGCAGCGCGACGTGGCCAGGATCGGCATCGACCAGGTGCAGGCGGCAGCCGCCGGCGGGCCCGATGCATGGTCAGGCGGCCAGCCCCTGGCCCGCTATCCGGTCACCGACTTCGCCGGCTATGCGCGGGCACTCGGGCGCCGGGAAGCCATCCTGCTTGATGTCCGCAGGCGGTCGGAGTGGGAGGA
>DASWGE010000289.1:0-23996 GCA_036393895.1 Streptosporangiaceae bacterium
GAGGCGACCTTGATGCCGTACGCCTGGTGGTCGAAATAGGCCACGTTCAGGTAGGCGGTAATCAGCTGCGGCCTGGTCATCTCGCGCTCGACGTTGGCCGCGATGCGCAGTTCCTTGATCTTCCGCGCCGGGCTGAACGCCGAGCACGCCTGAGCGGCCGCCGCCGTCTTGGCGGTGAGGATGCAGGCGTTCTTGACGTACTGCTGCGCCAGGTCGGACCCGCCCTGTACCTGGCCGCCAGAAACGGTGCTGTAGAGCGCTCGCAGCGTCCCGTGCAGATCGAACGCGCCGTGCTGCCAGAACCTGTAGTCCTCGATCGCGACAACGGCGTTGCGCATGACCGGCGCGACCTGGCCCCACTTCACCGGGTCCCGGAAGATGTCGCGCGGGTAATAAGTCGCCAGCAAGTGACCGGAGCGGTCGAGTATCTCGGTCCTGGATGGCACCTGGCCGAGCCCGGCGACCGGCAGCTTGTTGAAGGTCGTCGAGGCGTCGCGGACGGCGACGCCGGCGACGCCGATCACCGGCAGCGCCGCAGCGGCGCTGAGAACGCCGGCGCCGAGGGCGAGCGCGGCCAGCATGCCAATGGTCTTCGCGCCCCCGGCGTGGCGAACTGGTGACAGCACGGGAACAGGTTACGCTGCCCGCCAGACTAGGAGTGGGAGGACATCGAAACGGGGATACCAGCCGCCTTCGAACGCACCGCACGGGGATCGTAACTGTCGGTTGTTGTTTGACTACACACCGCTTCGCGTATAGTCCATCAGGGCTATACGCGAAATGGGCATGCCGGGGACTAGCGCAACGAGCTTGAGTTCCGTAAGTTACTCTTTCGCGACCATCACATGGGGTGTTGCCGCGTGGCCACATCCCGGTCAACCGCAGCGAAGCGCCACCCGGCGTGACGACCCCCCTTGCGGGCGTGACGATCAGGAGGAGTTGGGCCACATGTGGATCACGGATTGGACCGCACGTGCCGCGTGCAAGGGGACTGACCCTGACGAGCTCTTCGTTCAGGGCGCGGCACAGAACCGGGCCAAGCTGATCTGCCGAGGCTGCCCCGTCCGCACGGAATGCCTCGCCGACGCGCTCGACAACCGGATCGAGTTCGGCGTGTGGGGCGGGATGACCGAGCGCGAGCGGCGAGCGCTGCTGCGGCGTAGGTCTGACGTCGTCTCCTGGCGCGAACTGCTCGAGAACGCCAGGGACAAGTACGAGAGCGTCTCGAGCGAACTGGTCGCCAGCTAGCCTTCGGCACTCTTGCGAATCTGGAGTCCAGCCAGCGAGTTCCGCTGACCTCGGTCCATGGTCATGAATGACAGCACGCCATTGGATGAGGTAACGCCCAGGATCGGCGGATCGCCCGGCGGATTGGTAGCAAATCGCCGTCTTCAGTTCGCTTCGAAGGCGGCGCCTATCAGGCGCAAACCGTTCAGGTCATGGACGTCATCGGGCTGGGCGGGGACCTGGGCCACAGGGACAAGCGGGTGGGCGGCGGTGAAGCCCCTGGCGAGCCTGCGCTCGGACTCTGCCTGCCGCATCCGTTCGGCGTGCAGCAGGAGTGCCGCGATGCCGAGCGCCGATGATTCGCTGTCCTTCAGTCCCTGCAGCGTCTCGGCGGCTGCCAGGCTGCGGGCGGCCGACAGCCTGGCAGCGGGCGAGCGGTGCACCCGGTTCAGGATCAGCCCGCCGAGCGGCATTCCGTCGCGCTCGAGCCGTTCCACGAAGTACGACGCCTCACGCAGCGCGTCCGGCTCAGGCGCCGCGATCACCAGAAACGCCGTGCCGGGTGCCCGCAGTAGCCGGTAGGTGTACTCGGCCCGCTCCCTGAACCCGCCGAACATCGTGTCCATCGCCGACACGAACGTCTGCACATCGCGCAGCAGCTGACTTCCGATGATCTTCGTGACCACCCCGGTGACCATGCCGAAGCTAGCGTTCAGAACCTTCAGGCCGGTCCGGCCGCCGAGCTTGGCCGGCGCCACTAGCAGTCTCAGCAGCCTGCCGTCGAGGAACCGGCCGAGCCGCTGCGGCGCGTCGAGGAAGTCGAGGGCGGACCGGCTCGGCGGGGTGTCCACGACGATAAGGTCCCACTCGTCCGCCCGGCGCAGCTGGCCGAGCTTCTCCATCGCCATGTATTCCTGCGTGCCAGCGAAGCTGGACGATAGCGACTGGTAAAAGGGGTTCGCGAGGATCTGGGCGGCGCGGTCAGGGTCGGCATGCGACTCCACGATCTCGTCGAACGTCCGCTTCATGTCGAGCATCATCGCGTGCATGCTGCCCGACCGCTGCGTCCCGCCCGTCCTGACCCCGGTCACGGGGCGGGGCGTGTTATCAAGCGATGTCAGTCCCATGGACTGGGCGAGCCGTCTGGCCGGGTCGACAGTCAGCACGACGACGTGGCGGCCGCGCTCGGCCGCCCGCAGCCCGACGGCGGCCGCGAGCGTGGTCTTGCCAACGCCGCCTGAGCCGCAGCAGACGATGATCCTCGTCCGCCGGTCGTCGATGAGGTGGTCGATGACGAGCGGCGCGGGGGTTGTGCTCATCGGAGGCCCTTCACGCGGCGCCCTGCTCACGCAGTGCCTGCGCCAGCCGGTAGAGCGCGGCCAGGTCGATCCCGTCGGTGATCAGCGGCAGCTCGTAGCACGGCTGCCCGGCCTCGCCGAGTTGGCGGCGCAGGGCGCGCTGCGAGCGGGCCGTTCGCGCCTCGTCGGCTAGCTCGTCGGCCAGGTCGGCGGCCAGCCCTTGGTCATCACCGAGGCCGGCGGCCTTGAGCGCCATCTCGAGCGCATGGGTATCGCGCGTTTTGCTGCCGAGGCTGGCCCGGCCTGGCCCTTTCGACCCGGCCAGCTCGGCCTCGCGCATCATATTGACGACGATGCCGCCAGGCCGGATCCCGCCGTTACCGACCTCCTGGAGCTCGCCGATCCCGTCGAGAGTCTCCTGCACTGGCATCTCCTCAAGCAGGCTCACGAAGTGCACGACTGTCTGCGGGGAGGCGATCACGCTCCGCACTGTGTCGGCATGACCGCGGATCGGGCCCACCTTGGCGAGGCCGGAGACCTCCGAGGACACATTCAGGAAGCGGCTGATCCGGCCGGTCGGCGGAGCGTCCATCACGACGGCCCCGTACACCTGGCTCCCGCCTGACTTGCGCCGCGCCGCCTCTGCGGCCTTGCCGGTGAGCAGAACGTCCGACAGGCCAGGCGCGATGGTGGTGGCGAAGTCGAGTACCCCGAGCCTGGTCAGCGCCCGCCCGGCCTGGCGCAGGTTGTAGAACATCTGGAGGTACTCGATCAGCGCCGACTGCGGGTCAACCGCAAGGGCGAAAACGTCGCCGCCCGGCCTGTCGTGGTCCGCCGGAGCCACGGCAACCCGGCGCTCCTCATATGGCAGCGGCGGCACGTCGAACACCTGGGCGATGCCCTGTCTGCCCTCGACCTCCATCAGCAGGACCGGCCTGCCGTTCGAGGCCAGAGCGAGCGCAAGTGCGGCGGCGACGGTGGTCTTACCGGTCCCGCCCTTGCCGGTGACGACATGCAGCCGCACGCCGTCCCAGTCGGTGTCGCGCACGCTCACGAGCATGAGGTTATCCGTGCGGCTGCCGGCGCCGTACCAAAGGCGGGCGTCAGGCTCGGCCGGCGCCTTGTGACCGGCGCGTTGTGACCGGCGCCTTGCGGCCGGCGCCTTGCGGCCGACGCCTTACCGTGGCCGGCCCGTCATCCCGGCGTTAACACGGCAGGGCCGGCGGTGACTAGTCTGAATACTGATGACATCGAACCGGTAATCAACTCCCGGCCCAAGTACCGGCCTATTGGTGAGAAGGTGTGGGCAAATGGAAGCTCTGCTGGGATTCGTGGCGTTTGTCGCCGCCGGCGGGCTGATCATGCTCGGCCGCAGCGTGAAGCAGGTCCAACAGTACGAAGAGGGCATCGTGTTCCGGTTCGGGCGGATCCTGCCGCGGACGCGTGCTCCTGGCCTGACCTTCATCCGGCCGATCGGCGACAGGATCCAGAAGGTCAACAAGCAGATCATTGCGATGGCCGTGCCCGCGCAGGAGGGCATCACCATGGACAACGTCAGCGTGCGGGTAGACGCGGTGGCCTATTTCCGGGTCGTCGATCCGATCAAGGCGACCATCAACGTGCAGAACTACATGTTCGCGGTCTCCCAGCAGGCGCAGACCTCGCTGCGCTCGATCATCGGCCAGACCGAGCTGCAGCAACTGCTGGCCGAGCGCGATTCGGTCAACCGCCAGCTCCGGGTGATCATCGACGAGCCGACCGAGGGCCCGTGGGGCGTCAAGGTGGAGCGGGTCGAGATCAAGGACGTCTCGCTGCCTGAGGGCATGAAGCGGTCGATGGCCAGGCAGGCCGAGGCTGAGCGCGAGCGGCGGGCCAGGATCATCACCGCAGATGGCGAGTACCAGGCTTCCAAGCGGCTGGCCGCCGCGGCGAACGTGATGGCGCGCGACCCGGCGGCGCTGCAGCTTCGGCTGCTGCAGACCGTGGTGGAGGTCGCGGCGGAGAAGAACAGCACGCTGGTGATGCCGATCCCGGTCGAGTTGCTGCGCTTCTTCGACCGGGGGTCAGGCCAGCTCTCGCAGTATGCCGGGCAGATGCCAGCGGACACCGGGGACGCCGAGGTCGCGGCCGCGGAAGCGGCGCTCGAGCATAAGCCGCTATCGCCGGAGGCGGCGGCGATTGGGCAGGACGAGACGCTGGCGATCCCGCCGGTCGCGCCGATCCCCGAATCGCCGGTCGCCGCGGCGCAGGTACCCGATCCCGTGATCCCCGACCCGGAGGTCCCGGAGCCCGTGCTGCCCGAGGCGCGCGTTCCCGACACGCGGGTCCCCGGCGCTCGGGGCGGAGACCCGACCGGCAACGGCGCCGCCGAGCAGGGCGAGTCCTCAGGCAGCTGAGACCTGCCCGGCTGGATCACCCGGCCCGCGGCTGCAAGGCGCCCGCGGACGGCTAAGGTAACGCCCATGCAGCCTAAGTGGGAGTACGCGACGGTGCCGTTGCTGGTGCACGCGACCAAGCAGATCCTTGACAACTGGGGAGACGACGGCTGGGAGCTCGTCGCCGTAGTGCCAGGGCCTAGCGCCGAGCAGCTCGTCGCGTATATGAAGCGGCCAAAAGAATGAACGAAGGCGACGAGCACTCGGCCAGCAGGCGGCTGGCGGCACTTGGCCTGACCCTGCCGGCTGTGACGCTGCCGCTGGCGGCTTACGTGCCGGCGGTCAAGTCGGGCAGCCTCGTGTACACCGCGGGCCAGCTGCCCGTGGTCGAGGGGCAGCTGCTCGCCACGGGCAAGGTCGGCGCGGAGGTGGGAGCCCACGAGGCAGCGGCCCTGGCGAGGACCTGCGCGCTGAACGCGCTGGCCGCCGTGGTCTCGGTGACCGGGACCTTGTCGGCCATCAGGCGGATCGTCAAGGTGACGGGTTTCGTGGCCAGCGCGCCGGACTTCACCGGCCAGCCGCAGGTCGTCAACGGGGCCAGCGAGTTGCTGCTCGAGGTCTTCGGCGAGGCAGGCAGGCACGCCAGGAGCGCGGTGGGTACCGCCGTGCTGCCGCTCGACGCCCCGGTCGAGATAGAGCTGATCGCCGAGGTAAGCGACTGAATGCGTGGGCCAAGCGCGCCATGAGCCAGGTCAGGATTCCCGAGCACATGGCCGAGGCCGCGCGTGCGGTCATCGACGGCAAGGCCAAGCCGGCGACGCCTAGGGACGCCGCCACGGTGATGCTTCTCCGCCCTGCCGCGCCCGGCGGCCCGGACACCGGGGGCGCGGGGGGCGCGCCGGCGGGTGTGTCGGGCGGCTTCGAGGTCTACATGCTGCGGCGCAAGCCCTCAATGGCCTTTGCGCCTGGTGCCTACGTCTTCCCCGGCGGATCGGTCGACCAGCGGGATGCCGACGAGGAGGTGGCGTGGGCCGGACCGGCAGTTGATCACTGGGGCCGCGTGTTCGACGCACCGACTGAACTTGCCAGGGCGCTGGTCTGCGCTGCCGTGCGGGAGACTTTCGAGGAATCCGGCGTGCTCCTGGCCGGGCCCTCGGCGGGCACCGTCGTCGCCGACACCACGGGCGAGGACTGGGAGGCCGACAGGCAGGCGCTGCTCGACCGGTCGATGTCGCTGGCCGAGATGCTGGCCAGGCGCGGCCTGATCCTGCGCTCTGACCTGCTCCGCCCGTGGTCGAGGTGGATTACCCCGAAGGTCGAGCCGCGACGGTTCGACACCAGGTTCTTCGCTGCCGCGCTGCCGGCCGGGCAGCGTACCAGGGACGTGGGCGGCGAGGCAGCCGCTGTCCAGTGGATCGCACCGGCCGACGCGCTCGAAGCGGGCAGAGCCAGGCAGATCCAGCTCTGGCTGCCGACGGCGATGACGCTGGCCGAACTCGCCGAGTACCCGGATACGGCCGCTGTCCTGGCCGCCGTGCGGGAGGTGCGACCGCTGCTGCCGGAGGTCATCGTCGCCGAAGGAGCGACCTGGCTGAAGGTTCCCGGCGACCGGGAGTATCCGCTGTGACGGCCGCCGGGCAGCCGGCGGACGCGCAGGCCCCCATTGACGGGTCAGGCACGGACCTGGCACGCTGCGTTCTCGCCCCCAATCCCGGACTCATGACGCTCGACGGGACTAACACCTGGCTTGTCGCCGAGCCGGGCTCCGCGACGGCGGTGGTCATCGACCCAGGCCCAGACGACCAGGCTCATCTCCGCCGTGTCGTGGCGGTCGCCGAACGGGCTGGTCAGCGGATCGGGGCCATCGTTCTGACGCACGGACACGATGACCACTCGGGCGGCGCCCGGACGCTCGCTGGATGGACCGGCGCGGGCGTGCGAGCGGTCGACCCCGCCCACCGGCTGGGCGCCGAGGGTTTGCCGCCCGGCGCGGTGGTTACCGATGGCGGCTGCGAGATCGAGGTCATCGCGACTCCCGGCCATACCGCCGACTCGGTCAGCCTGTACTTGCGCGCCGACCAGGCGGTCATGACGGGCGACACCGTGCTCGGCCGCGGCACTACGGTCATCGCGGACGACGGCAGCCTCGCTGACTATCTCGGCTCCCTGGACCGGCTCCGAGCCCTGGCCGACGCCGCTGACCTGCGCATGCTGCTGCCAGGTCATGGCCCGGTACTCGACAGTCCGCGTGCAGTTCTTGACTTTTACATAACGCACCGCGCGGAGCGACTCGCCGAAATCAGGGCTGCTCTAGCTGCCGGGGATCGGACGAAGGCGCAGATCGTAGCCAGGGTCTACGCCGACGTGGATCGCGCCCTGTGGCCGTTCGCCGAGATCTCGGTCCGCGCCCAACTCGCCTACCTAGCCGACCGAGGCGAGCTGCCTCACCCCACTTGATGATCAAGCGGCTCTGGTTGCTAGAAGCACCAACACCGCGTGATCATCGCTACCTGGCCCGGCGCTTGAGCCGGTCGGGGTCGAGCAGCAGCACCGATTTGGCCGAGAGCTGGATCCAGCCCCTGGTGGCGAAGTCGGCCAGGGCCTTATTGACTGTTTCCCTGGACGCGCCGACGAGCTGCGCGAGCTCTTCCTGGGTCAGGTCGTGATTCACCTGGATGCCGTCGCTGGCTGGGGTGCCGAACTTGTCGGCCAGTTCCAGCAGCGCCTTCGCAACGCGCCCAGGAACATCGGTGAAGATCAGGTTCGTGTTGGCCTCGGTGATCCGCCTCAGTCGCTGAGCTAGGACTTTCAGCAGCAGCAGCGCGACCGGAGGCCGGGTCGTCAGCACAGCCCGCAGATCGCTATGGGCGATCTCGGCCAGCCGCGCGTCCGTGATAGCCACTGCGGTCGAGGTGCGGTAGGTCGGGTCGAACATGGCCAGCTCGCCGAACATATCCCCGGGACCGTGCACGCTGACCAGGCTCTCCCGGCCGTCGGGCGCGGTCCTGGTGAGCTTTACCTTGCCGGAGATCACCATGTAGAGACAGTCACCGAGGTCGCCTTCGTTGAACAACTTCTCACCGCGCGGCAGCAGCACGACCTTGGTGTGCGGCCTGAAGTGGGCCACGTCCTCCTCGTCGAGCTCGCGCAACAGCGAGCTCTTGAGCAGGATGCGGGCGTCGTTATCGGTAAATTCCATCTGCTGCAGCCGGCCTGCCGTCTGCCCGGGATTAGCCACCGGGGCCTCCTCGCATCGTGACGGCGGGGCGAACCGCGACGTTAGGCCTACTCACGGCGATCGCCTTGCTGCGGGCGCTCGGCTTCCGTGAGCCGCTTCCTCGAGGCCTCGATCTCATCCTGGGCGGCCTGCCTGCCGACCCATCTCGCCGCCTCGACTTGCTTGCCCGGCTCCAGCGCCTTGTACACCTCGAAGAAGTGCTGTATCTCAAGCAAATCGAACTCAGAGACGTCGGTTATGTCGTGCAGGTGAGCCATCCGGGGATCGGTGGCGGCCACGCAGAGGACCTTGTCGTCCCCGCCCTTCTCGTCCCGCATCCGGAACATGCCGATCGCGCGGCAGCAGATCAGGCAGCCAGGAAAGGTCGGCTCGTCGAGCAAGACGAGCGCATCGAGGGGGTCTCCGTCGTCGGCCAGCGTGTGCTCAATGAATCCGTAGTCAGCGGGATATCTGGTGGAGGTAAATAGCATCCGGTCCAGCCTGATACGCCCGGTCTGGTGATCCATCTCGTACTTGTTGCGCTGCCCCTTCGGGATCTCGATGACTACATCGAACTCCACGGCCCAGTCTCCCTACCCGGTGGAATGATTGCCTCGCTGCCTTCGTGTGTACCCCTGCTCTGATGTATACCCTCGGTAACAGCGCCTGTCGAAGGACCGGCATCTGGCGAAGGAGAACAGACGGTGAACCGGCTGGCGCGAATGATGGCGCTGACGCTGGCGCTGCTCTGCCTTTTCACGATTGGCGCTGGGGCCGCGGTGGCGCGACTTCTCCCGCCGAGGCTCGCTTTGTTTCAGCTGCCGACCATCTGGGCTATGGGCCTGGCCAGCCCGGGAACGGTCTTGCGCGGCGCGACTGGTTCGCCATCGGCTGAGTCGGGCGGCGAGGCAACGGCGGCCGGCGTCAGCGCGAGCCTGGACGGGCTCATTAAGTCCGGCAATCTCGGTTCGCGCCCGGGCGCGCTCGTGACTGATCTGTCGACCGGGCAGGTGCTGTATCAGCTCAACCCGACTGTCGGCCTCGCTCCGGCCTCCACCACGAAGATCGTGACGGCGATCGCGGCGCTCGGCGCGCTCGGTCCAGGCGCGAGGTTCACGACGAAGGTCATCATGGGTCCGGGCGGCCGGGCCGGCGGAGGCGGCTCGGGCGGAACGGCAGGCGGCAGCAGTTCTCGCAGCGGTGGCGCGAGCGTCGTCCTAGTCGGCGGCGGCGATCCGACTCTTGCCGCTGGCGGGTACCCGGGCAGCGACTACCCGCAGCCGGCGACGCTGCGCTCGCTGGCCGCGGCAACCGCCAATGCCCTGCGCGCCAAGGGCCTCAGCTCGGTCCGGCTGCGTTATGACGCCTCGCTCTTCGGCGGCCCGCAGGCCGCGCGCGGTTGGCCAGCGCTGGGGGCGGCAGACAACTACGTATCGAGCGGCAACTTCTCCCCGATTACCGGCCTTGAGGTGGACCAGGGCAGGCTGACCGCGCGGGGGAAGCCCGACGACTCCGACGATCCGGGGAACTTCCTGCCGAGGTCCCTGACGCCCAGCAGGGACGCGGCGCACGCGTTCGCAGTTTTCCTGCGCAAGGACGGGATCACCGTCCGCGGCAACCCGTCAGCCGGGGGGGCACCGGGCAAGGGCGCGGTGCTGGCCGAGGTACGGTCCCCGCCGCTGGCCGAAATCGTGCAGCAGATGCTCATGGAGAGCAACAACGTTATCGCCGAGACGCTGGCCAGGCAGGTGGCCATCGCGACCGGGCGACCCGGGACGTTCGCCGGCGCGGCCGCGGCGGTGATGGCCGTGGCCGCAAGGTTCAACGTGAAGGGCGTACACCTTTACGACGGCAGCGGGCTGTCGCCCATGGACCGGATCTCCCCGCAGGCTCTCGTCACGCTCGTCGGCCTCGCGGCGAAGTCCGGGCCTCGGAGCCTGCGCCCTGTCATTACCGGAATGCCGGTGGCGGGCTTTTCAGGAACGCTCGGCCCAGGCAGCTTCTTCGGCCCGTTCGGCCTGGCCGCGCTCGGAACGGTCCGGGCGAAGACGGGGAACCTAACGCACGTGGCGACGCTCGCAGGAGTCGCCTATACGGCCAGCGGCCAACTGCTGGCGTTTGCGTTCATGGGCAATGACATCTCCCAGAAGCTTGCGCTACAGCCCGAACTCACGCTGGCTCGGCTGGCCACCGCCCTGGCCGGGTGCGGCTGCGGCTGACCGAAGCATTGCGGCCACGTACGGTGTAGGGGTGAGCAGCTCCCAGATGATCGACTGGAACGTGGCCGCGTCGACCGCCACCAGGTGGGTCAGGCCCGGCCCTCAAGTCAGCCTGCCCGAGGCCAGGAAGGTGGTGGCCGAGCTCCGCGAGCAGGCTGCGGCCGTCGCTGAGCCGGTGCGCGCGGTAACCGGACTTCCCGGTGATGATGACGGCGGGCAGGTGGCGGTCGTCGACCGCCCCGGCTGGATCAAGAGCAACATCACCGGGTTCGAGGTGGTGCTGGACCCGCTGGTCGAGCATATGCAGGACATCGGAGCCGCCCCGCTGGCCGGCTCGGTGCTGACCGCGGTCGGCTCGCGCGTCACGGGCATGCAGGCCGGGCTGATCCTGGCCTACCTCGCGAGCCGCGTGCTCGGCCAGTACGAGCTCTTCCTGCCGCCCGATCCCGACCTTCCTGCGGACGATGCGCCGCCGGGGAGGCTGACCCTGGTCGCACCGAATATCGTCATGGTCGAGCGGGAACTCGGCGTCGATCCGCATGACTTCCGCCGCTGGGTCTGCCTGCATGAGGAGACGCACCGGACCCAGTTCACCTCTGTTCCCTGGTTGCGCCCGTACGTTCAGCGGCAGATGACGGAGTTTCTGCTGGCCTCCGACCTGGATCCCGCTTCGATCCTGAACAGGCTGAGGGCCGCGGCCGACGCGGTCAGCGGTGCGGTCCGCGGCAGTGACGGCGGAAGCCTGATCGAGGCCATGCAGAGCGAGCGCCAGCGCGAGATCCTCGGCAAGCTAACCGCCGTGATGACGCTCGTCGAGGGACACGGCGACTACGTGATGGATGCCGTCGGCCCGTCCGTGGTGCCGTCGGTCGAGCAGATCAGGGCCAAGTTCAACGCCCGGAGGACGTCAGGGAACAGGCTGGAGCAGGCAATCCGCCGGATTCTCGGCATCGACCTGAAGATGCGGCAGTACCAGCAGGGCGCGGCGTTCGTACGCGCCGTGGTCGGCGAGGCAGGCATGGAGACCTTCAACCGGGTCTGGACGTCGCCGGACACGCTCCCGACTAAGGAGGAGCTGACCAGCCCGCGCAGCTGGCTGGAACGGGTCGCCGAGTCCGGTCTTGAGCGGCCAGCGCTGGATGCGCCCCATGCGAATGGGTCGGCCGCGGACGGCACGGGGCGGCAGGCAGGCTGAGCGGCGATGGGCCCGGACCCGGCTGTCGCGGCGGTCAGGCTCGGCGTCCGCCGCAGCCTGGCCGGAGTGGCTGATCTGGGTCTTGTGCTCGCCGCATGCTCCGGCGGGCCCGACTCGCTGGCCATGGCCGCTGCTCTCGCGTTTGAAGCGCCCAGGCTCGGCCTGCGGGCCGGAGCCGTCACGGTCGATCATGGTCTTCAGCCCGGCTCGGCCGAGCAGGCAGCGCGCGTGGCCGCCACCTTGCATGAGCTTGGCCTGGAACCCGTGCACAGCCTGCGGGCCGAGGTGGCCGTCCGCGGAAACGTTACTGACTATCCGGGGCCTGAAGCTGCAGCCCGGCGGGCCAGGTACGACGCCATCGAGGCAGCGGCTGTGGAGTGCGGCGCGACGGCGGTCATGCTCGGCCACACGATGGATGACCAGGCCGAGACCGTGCTACTCGGACTAGCCCGCGGCTCTGGGGCCAGGTCGCTGGCCGGGATGCGGACGGTCTCAGGGCGCTACCTGCGCCCCATGCTCGGCCTGCGGCGGGCTCAGGCCAGGGCGGCCTGCTCGGCGCTAGGCCTGGAGCCGTGGCATGACCCGCAGAATGCCGACCCAGCGTACGCCAGGACGCGGGTGCGGGAGCAGGTGCTGCCGCTGATGGAGGAACTGCTCGGCCCTGGCATCACCGAGGCGCTCGCCAGGACGGCCGACCAGCTCCGCGCGGACGCCGAGGCCCTGGACTCGATAGTCGACCAGGCAGCAGAGCGCCTGGTCTCCTCCGATGAGGGGCTCGAAATCGCGGCCCTCGCCGCTTTTCCCGACGCGATCAGGACACGGTTGCTCAAACGGGCGGCTATCGCCGCCGGCGTCCCCGCCGGATCGCTCAGTTCGCGCCATATTGCCCAACTTGACGCGCTCGTGACAGCCTGGCACGGTCAACGCTGGTCTGACCTGCCGGGCGGGATCCGTTGCCAGCGGCGGTATGGCAGGCTGCACTTCACGACCCGATCGTGAGCGGCCGCGCGGCTTTGGCCGACACGCTCGCTCCGGGAGACACTGAGCGGCAGCGTGGCGGCTTTGGCCGACCCGCTCGCTCCGGGAGACACTGAGCGGCAGCGTGGCGGCTTTGGCCGACACGCTCGCTCCGGGAGACACCGAACGGAGACCGTGTTGGACGCCAGCGACATGGGTGCGGAGTTGCTCGAGGTGCTGATCACGCCCGAGCAGCTACAGGCCAGGATCACTGAGCTGGCCGCGCTGATCGACGCCGATTACGCTGGCCGCGAACTCATCCTGATCGGAGTGCTCAAGGGCGCGGTGATGGTGATGGCCGATCTCGCCCGCGCCATGCACCTTCCGGTCAGCATGGACTGGATGGCCATCTCGTCCTACGGCTCGGGCACAACGTCGTCGGGTGTGGTGCGGATTCTCAAGGATCTGGACGCCGACATTGGCGGCAGGCATGTGCTCGTCGTCGAGGACATCGTGGACTCCGGCCTCACGCTGTCCTACTTGGTACATAACCTGCAGTCGCGCGACCCGGCCTCGGTCAACGTGTGCGTCCTGCTGAGGAAGCGGGCTGCCGCGCAGATGGCGGTCGACGTCGCATACACGGGTTTCGAGATCGAGGACAAGTTCGTGATCGGCTACGGCCTTGATTATGCCGAGCGGTACAGGAACCTCCCGTTCATCGGAACCCTCGCGCCGCACGCCTACTCCGACAGCAGTTTGGTGGTTGTTGAGGGGAACACATCAGAAGTTGAATAGCGTTTACATGGGGTAGAGGCGGAGCATAGGGCACGCGGCTTCCTGAAGTGCCGCCTACGTGCCGGTGCGAGCCGGCGCGGAGTACCGTCGGTTCTCTCGCGTTACGCGCGTGAGATCGGGAATACCGCATGGCATGCTCGGACGGAACTGCGCTCCTGCCGGAAGGCGGCGGGACACGAGGCTCGGCAGGAGGTACCGGCCCGGCTCGCCGGGCCGCTAATCGATGGATCTGAAGCGCATCTTCCGCAGCTGGATGCTTGTCATCCTGCTGGTTTTCGTGCTCCTCGTCGTAGTGCTCAAGTTCACCGGCTCGAATCAGTACCGAGTGGTGCCCACCTCGCAGGTCATGGCGCTGGTCCAGAACGACAAGGTGAGGTCAGCGACCCTGACTGTGCCGACCCAGGTCGTCCAGGTCACCACCAAGGACGGCCGCAATCTCGAAGCCACCTGGGTCGGCACCCAGGACAACCAAATCACCAAGGCGCTGCAGAGTAACAGCACCTCCTACGACGTCAAGAACCCGCAGGGCAACTCGCTGCTGAACGTGCTGCTCGGCTGGCTGCCCTTCATCGTGATCTTCCTGCTGTTCTTCGTGTTCATGAACCAGATGCAGGGCGGCGGCTCGCGGGTCATGAACTTCGGCAAGTCCAGGGCGAAGCTGATCACCAAGGACACCCCGAAGACCACATTCGCTGACGTCGCCGGCGCGGACGAGGCGATCGAGGAACTCGAGGAGATCAAGGAGTTCCTGCAGACTCCCGCCAAGTTCCAGGCCATCGGCGCCAAGATTCCGAAGGGCGTCCTGCTCTACGGCCCGCCGGGCACCGGCAAGACCTTGCTCGCACGCGCTGTCGCCGGTGAGGCTGGCGTGCCGTTCTACTCGATCTCGGGTTCTGACTTCGTCGAGATGTTCGTCGGTGTCGGTGCTTCCCGGGTTCGCGACCTGTTTGAGCAGGCTAAGGCCAACGCCCCAGCGATCGTGTTTGTCGACGAGATCGACGCGGTCGGCCGTCACCGCGGGGCCGGCTTCGGCGGCGGGCACGACGAGCGCGAGCAGACCCTGAACCAGCTGCTGGTCGAGCTCGACGGCTTCGACACCAAGGGCGGCGTGATCGTGATCGCCGCCACAAACCGTCCGGACATCCTTGACCCCGCGCTGCTGCGGCCAGGCAGGTTCGACCGCCAGATCGTGGTCGCCCAGCCTGACCTGGCGGGCCGCAAGGGCATCCTGCGGGTGCACGCGAGGGGCAAGCCGTTCGCGCCGGACGTTGAGCTCGACGTGATCGCCCGTCGAACGCCCGGCTTCACCGGCGCTGACCTGGCGAACGTGATCAACGAGGGCGCCCTGCTGACGGCCCGCGCTAACCAGACCCAGATCACGATGTACTCCCTTGAGGAGGCCATCGACCGGGTCACCGCCGGGCCTAAGCGGAAGAGCGTGCTGCTGTCTGAGAGGGAGCGGAAGATCATCGCCTACCACGAGGGCGGTCACGCGCTCGTGGGCCACGCGATGCCCAACGCTGACCCGGTACACAAGATCACGATTATTCCGCGCGGCCGGGCCCTCGGGTACACGGCTGCCGCACCGTCGGAGGACAAGTTCCTGGTCAGCCGGGCAGAGATGATGGATCAACTGGCGATGCTGCTCGGCGGGCGTACCGCGGAGGAGCTTGTGTTCCACGAGCCGACCACAGGCGCGGCCAACGACATCGAGAAGGCCTCGCAGATCGCGCGCGGCATGGTCACCGAGTACGGCATGAGCGAGCGGCTCGGCGCCCGCAAGTTCGGCACCGGTGACGCCGAGCCGTTCCTCGGCCGGGAGATGTCGCACTCGCGCGACTACTCAGAGGAAATCGCATCGGCGATCGACGATGAGGTGCGGCGCCTGATCGAGGCCGCGCACGACGAGGCGTGGGACGTCCTCGATCAGTACCGCGACGTGCTCGACACGCTGGTCCTGCAGCTGATGGAGCACGAGACGCTGTCCAGGACCCAGGTGCTGGAGATCTTCGCGCCGGTGCGGGAGCGGCCATCCCGCGGCTCGTACACCGGGTACGGCAAGCGGATGCCGTCGGACCGGCCTCCGGTCCTGACGCCCAAGGAACTCGCGCTAACCGCGGCCAGCGACGGCAAGGAGCTTCCGCTCGGCGGCAACGGCCAAGCGCCCGACTTGAGCAAGGGCGGCTACCACGGCAGCATGCCGTCGATGTCCGACCAATTCGGCCTGGAGCCGGGCGCTGAGGGCTCGTCCGGCAACTCGCGCTGAGCCAGTCAGTTCAGTGAACGAGTCAATTGACCTTGAGCGCATCGAGCGGGCAGTACGCGAAATACTGCTGGCGATTGGCGAGGATCCAGACAGGGAAGGCATCAGGGACACCCCAGTCCGGGTGGCGCGGGCGTACGCGGAGCAGTTCTCCGGACTGAGCCAGCATCCAAAGGACGTCCTCACGACAGTTTTCGATGCCGACCACGATGAAATGGTGCTTGTTCGCGATATCGAGCTTTTCTCGACATGCGAGCATCACCTGGCGCCATTCTTCGGACATGCCCACGTCGGGTACATTCCGAACGAAAACGGTCAGATTACGGGCCTGTCCAAGCTGGCCAGGCTGGTCGACGTTTACGCTCGGCGACCGCAAGTGCAAGAACGGATGACCAGCCAGATCGCCGACTCGCTGATGGAAGTGCTCGAGCCGAGGGGCGTTATCGTTGTAGTGGAAGCTGAGCACTTGTGCATGGCCATGCGCGGCGTGCGCAAACCAGGATCTAAGACCGTCACCTCCGCGGTCCGTGGCTGTTTCCGCAGTTCGGATGGCACGAGAGCGGAGGCCATGAGCTTGCTAATGGCCCGTCGCTAGAACCTAGAACGGATTCGTCCGCAAACGCGGCCGTTTGTTACTACGCTGTGCCCGTGAGCCGGGGCCGCACAGACATCTCGGAGATGACCGACCTTAACGGGCCAGGACCGGCAGAGCCCAGAACCGGATCGAAGCAGCGGCCATGCGGGCCGGCTGCGGTCGAGCCAGCCTCTGGTCGCGCCGACGGAGGTCGGCCCGTAGATCGCCGGCAGCACCGCCGCTGGGTCCCGGTCACCGCGGGCTGGATGATGCGGCTTGTCGGCCTGGCCGACATCGTCCTTGGCGTGACAGCCCCGACCAACGACCTGCATGCCAGGCTCCAGCGACTGCCGGTGGTGGTGCCCGGCACCGTGGCCGCCTTGACGAGGACGGCCGATATCATCATCGGGCTGATGTTGCTGATGCTGTCGCACGGGCTGAGGAGGCGCAAGCACCGGGCCTGGCAGGAGGTCATGGCCCTGCTGATGATCAGCGCGCTGATTGGCCTGGCTCACGCGACCTACCTGGTCCGCCATCATCGCGACATGGCGTTCGGCGTCGGTATCGGCTTCGTGGTGCTCGTGCTGCTCATCGCCGCTGGTGCCTACTTCCGCAGCGAGTTCTATGCCGTCGGCGATCCGCGCACCCGCTGGCGGGCGCTCACCGTCCTGATCTGGCTGCTCGCAGCCGACCTGCTGATAGGCCTTGGCTACCTGGCCGCACCGGCCGACGTGCCCGGGGGCTACTCGTTCGGCGCGCGGCTGGAAACCGTGGTGAATGGCCTGGTGGGCGTCGGCGGGCCGGTGGCATTCAGCCCGCACGACGCGCGCGGCGACTTCTTCTACCTCCTGATGGGCGCGCTCGGATTCGTCACCGTGATCGTCACGGCCCACCTGTTTCTGCGGCCAGCCAAGGCGCAGGGCAGGCTCGACGCGAACGATGCCGGCAAGATCAGGGCGCTCCTTGGCCGGCACGGCGCGGCGGACTCCCTTGGCTATTTCGCGCTCCGGCACGACAAGAGCGTGATCTGGTCGGCCACGAAGAAGTCCTGCATCGGTTACCGGGTGCTCTCCGGCGTCATGCTGGCCAGCGGCGACCCGATCGGCGACAGGGAAGCCTGGCCGGGGGCGATCCAAGCGTTCCTCGACGTGGCGGCCAGGCACGCGTGGGTTCCCGCTGTCGTCGGCTGCAGCGAGCAGGGCGCCGAGACCTGGTGCCGGAACGGCGACCTGACGGCGCTCGAGTTCGGCGACGAGGCTGTCGTGAAGGTCGCCGACTTCTCGCTCGAGGGCCGGGCGATGCGGAATGTCAGGCAGATGGTGACAAGAGTCTGCCGCGCGGGCTATGTAGCTGAGGTTCGCAGGGTGGGCGACGTGCCGGCCGACGAGATTGCCCGCCTGGTGAGGCAGGCCGACACGTGGCGGGGAAACCCGACCGAACGCGGCTTCTCGATGGCGCTCGGCCGGATTGGCGGCAGAGGTGATGACCAGTGCGTAATCGCGACCGCGACTCAGGGCGGGGTGCTCAGGGCACTGCTGCACTTCGTGCCCTGGGGTGACGACGGCCTGTCACTTGACCTGATGCGCCGGGACAGGTCGGCGCAGCCTGGCCTCAACGATTTCATGATCGCCGAGACCATCAAAGCGGCGCCCGATCTTGGCGTGACGCACATCTCGCTGAACTTCGCCGCCTTCAGGGCTGCGCTCGAGCGCGGCGAGCGTATCGGGGCCGGCCCGGTCACGCGCGCCTGGCGCAGCGTCCTCATCTTCATGTCCAAGTGGTTCCAGATCGAGTCGCTCTACAAGTTCAACGCGAAGTTCGCGCCCGAATGGGTACCCAGGTTCATGGTCTTCACCTCGACCAAGGACGCGATCAGGGTCGGACTCGCGGCGCTGGAGGCCGAGGCTTTCCTGGTCTGGCCGAAGGTCGAGGCGCGGAGGATCATGCAGATGTTGCGCAACGCCGTCAAGCAGCCGCGCCAGCCACCTGCGTAGCAGCAGGCTGCCCAGGACTGATCGGCATCGGCAGGGGCTTGTAGATTACGCCCATGGCCGGTCCTGTACACAGTCCCCCGGGTCTGCCTGCTGCCGCGAGATGCCTGGTCATGGGCGTGATCAACGTCACCCCGGATTCGTTCTCCGACGGCGGGAAGTGGTTCGGGCCAGAAGACGCGATCGCGCACGGCCTCGAACTCGCCGCCGCCGGCGCGGACATCGTGGATGTCGGGGGCGAATCGACCAGGCCAGGGGCGTTGCGGATCAGCGAGGACGAGGAACTGCGGCGGGTCGGCCCGGTCGTGACCGCGCTGGCCGAAGCGGGCGTGGTCGTCAGCATCGACACCATGCGCGTCCGCGTCGCCGAGCGGGCGCTCGGCGCCGGTGCGCGGCTGGTCAACGACGTCAGCGGCGGCCTCGCCGATCCAGGCATGGCCGGGCTGATCGCCGATGCACGGGTGCCCTACGTGGTCATGCACTGGCGCGGCCACAGCGTCGACATGCAGGACAGGGCCATCTACGCCGATGTCGTCAAGGAAGTGACGGCCGAACTGTCCGCGCGGGTCACCGCGCTGACCGCGGCGGGAATCGATCCGGCGCAGCTAATCATCGACCCGGGGCTGGGTTTCGCCAAGCTCCCCGCGCACAGCTGGACGCTGCTGACCAGGCTGCCCGAGATCGCCTGCCTCGATCATCCCGCAGCGCCATTCCCCGTGCTGGTAGGCGCCTCGCGGAAGGGCTTCATTGCCCGGCTGCTTGGGGCCGGCCCTGACGCGCCGCGGCCTTTCGCCGGATGCGACGACGCCACGGTCGCGCTGACGACCTATGCAGCGCTGGCCGGGGCCTGGTGCGTTCGGGTGCACTCAGTGCCTGGCAACGCGGACGCCGTCAGGATTGCCGCGCGGCTGGGCGAGGAGCGCCAGTTGTGAGCTACCTGGACCGGATCAGCCTGGTCGGCTTGCGGGCCTACGGCTACCACGGCGTGCTGCCCGCCGAGCGCGCGCAGGGCCAGGAGTTCGTCGCCGACGCCGTCATCTGGTTCGACACCAGCCCGGCGGCCGCGGCCGACGACCTGTCGCTGACCGTCGACTACGCGGCGCTGGCCGGCCGGCTGGCCGAAATCATCTCGGGCGAGGCCGTCGCGCTGATCGAAACTCTCGCCCAGCGGCTCGCGGCAGCATGCCTGGCAGACGAACGGGTGCAGCACGCGGAGATCACGGTGCACAAGCCTGATGCCCCGGTCGGCGTGCCCCTGCGGGACGTGACCGTCACCATCAGGCGGAGCCGCGGATGAACCCGCGCCTGGTAGTCCTTGCGCTTGGCAGCAACCTCGGCGACCGGCTTGCCAACCTGCAGGCAGGCATCGACGGCCTCGCGGCCACGCCGGGGATCACGCCCACCGCGGTCTCAGCGGTCTTCGAGACGAGCCCGGTCGGCGGACCCGACCAGCCCGACTATCTAAACGCTGTCCTGCTCGCGAGCAGTGACCTGCCAGCGGCGGAGATCCTCAGCCGCTGCCAGTCGGCCGAGCAGGCACGAGGCAGGGAACGGCGCGTGCGGTGGGGACCGCGCACCCTCGACATCGACATCATCGCCTGCGGCGACGAGATCAGCGATGATCCCCAGCTCACGCTGCCGCACCCGCGTGCCCACGAGCGAGCCTTCGTCCTCGTGCCCTGGCATGACGTGGATCCCGATGCCAGCCTGCCCGGATTCGGCCCGGTCACGGGCCTCGTCGCCAGGCTCGGTACCATCGCCGGCCCCGCCGGCACTGAAGCTGACACCGTCCGGCGGCGTAGCGACCTTAGGCTGACTGTGAGGCCGCAGACAATAGCGAACCAGGGCGGGTGAGTCAGTCAGATGCAGCCGACGAAACCGTGGTCGCTGCTGGCAATCGCGGCGGTGAGCGCGGCCCTGGGCTGGATCGTGGTCAAGTTCACCTTCGCCAGCCTGGCGCCGCTGCCGTGGACGGCAGTGCCCGCGCTTATCCTGCTGGCGATCGGTGAATACATGTTCGGCCGGAACCTCGGTCCCCGCTTGCATGGCCAGCCGGGGGCCAAGCCGATCCAGCCGATGGCGGTCCCGCGGGTGGTAGCACTGGCCAAGGCGAGTTCTGCCGCCGGCGCGGCCATCGGCGGGCTCGCGCTCGGCTTCCTGATTTACACGATTCCCTCTCTCGCTAAGCCGGTGCCCGGTCACGACGCGATCGTCTCGGCCGTGACCATGCTGGCCGCGATCGCGCTCGTGCTGGCCGCGCTGTATCTGGAACGAGCCTGCCGGGCGCCCGAGCCGCCAGGCGATTCCGACGATCTGCCATTCTCCAACGGCCAGCGCGGGCGCAGGCCCTGAGGCGGTGTCGGGCCCGATGCGAGATGACAGCAAGCAGCCGGCGGACCGCGGCGGCGAAAGCGACCTGCCGCACCCGGCGCAACTCGCGGTCGGCGTCGTGGGAGCCGGGCGGGCAGGTACCGCTATGGCGGTCGCGCTGGCCCGGGCAGGCCACCGCGTCGTCGCAGCGTCGGCGGTGTCCGAGACTTCGCTCAGCCGGATCGCCAGGAGCCTGCCGCAGGCCCGGGTAGCCCGGCCTGAGGAGGTCGTGGCGGCGGCCGATCTCGTCCTGCTCACGGTGCCCGACGACGTGCTGCCTGGCCTGGTCCGAGGGCTGGCTGAGACCGGCGTCCCGATGGCCGGGCGGCTGATCGCGCACGCCAGCGGCAGGCATGGCCTGGCTGTCCTCGATCCCGGTGTCCGCGCGGGAGCGCTGCCGCTCGCCCTCCACCCCGTGATGACCTTCACCGGGCGGGCCGACGACGCCGACAAGATGGCGGGCATTTCGTTCGGTGTGACGGCCCCTCCGCAGCTCAGGCCAGTCGCTGAGGCGCTCGTGGTCGAGATGGGCGGCGAGCCCGTGTTCATCGCCGAGGACAAGCGCGGCCTGTATCACGCGGGCCTGGCCAGCGCGGCGAACCATCTTGTCACGCTGGTCGCGGCTTCCAGCGACCTGCTCAGGGAAGCTGGCGTGGAAGATCCCGGGAGGATGCTAGGCCCGCTGCTCAGCGCGGCTCTAGAGAACGCGCTCGCCCTCGGCGATCTCGCCCTGACCGGACCGGTGGCGCGCGGCGACGCGGAGACGGTGGCGGCCCATGTCAAGGTCATCGCCGCCGCGGCGCCTGAGGCGCTTGGCGCTTACCTGGCGCTCGCCCGGCTGACCGCCGACCGGGCCCTGGCCGCGGGCACCCTCACCTCCGCCGATGCGCAGCGGCTGCTCGGCGTGCTGTCCGGGTCAGCCGCGTGATCCCCATGCTGGCCAGGACTAAGGCCGGCCTGGCCGCCTGCCGCGCGACGCTGAGGCCGCCGGTGGTTCTCGTTCCGACCATGGGCGCCTTGCATGACGGGCACCGCGCGCTGCTCAGGCGAGCCAGGCAGATTTCGGGCCGCAACGGATCGCTTGTGGTGTCCGTATTTGTCAACCCGCTGCAGTTCGGCGCCGGTGAGGACCTTGACCGCTACCCGCGGACCCTGCCCGACGACATCGCGATCTGTGCACAGGAGAGGGTGGACGTCGTCTTCGCCCCCGCCCACGAGCAGATTTACCCAGTCGAGCAGGTGATCACGGTGAGTCCCGGCCCGCTGGGCGAGGTGCTCGAGGGTGCCTTCAGGCCAGGGTTCCTCGACGGCGTGCTCACAGTGGTGCTTAAGCTGTTCAATCTGGTCAAGCCAGATGTCGCGGTCTTCGGGGAGAAGGACGCTCAGCAGCTGGCCGTGGTTCGGAGGATGGTGGCCGACTTGAATCTCCCGGTCACGATCGACTCGGTCCCCATCGTCCGTGACCCGGACGGGCTGGCGATCTCGAGCAGGAACCGCTACCTGTCGTCATCCGAACGCGACACGGCGCTGGCCCTGTCGCGTGCGCTGCAGGCGGGAGTGGCGGCCGCCGGAGACGGCCCCATGGCTGTGCTCGCAGCGGCCCGGGCCGAGCTCAGCGCCGCGAGCAAGGCAGAGCCGCCGCTTGCTACCGACTACCTGGCCCTAGCCGACCCAGAGAGGTTCACCGTGATCGAGACCGGCCACACGGGTGCCGCGCTGCTGCTGGTCGCTGCCACGGTCGGAAAGACGAGGCTGATCGACAATATGCCGCTGAGCGTTCGGTCGCACAGCGGGCCAGAGTCGTGATCGCGCGCCGGCTGCTCGCGCCGCCGCCGGGCTGGGTCAGGCGAGCCGATGTTGTCGTGATCGGCTCGGGGGTCGCCGGCGTGACGGCCGCGCTCAGCACGCACAGCGCCCTGCCCGACAGCAACGTCCTGCTCGTCACAAAGTCACTGCTGGACGACGGCTCTACCAGGTGGGCGCAGGGCGGGATCGCCGCGGCCCTCGGGCCCGGCGACACGCCCGAGCAGCACTTGACCGACACGCTGGT
Source organism: Streptosporangiaceae bacterium (assembly GCA_036393895.1). Lineage (GTDB taxonomy): Bacteria > Actinomycetota > Actinomycetes > Streptosporangiales > Streptosporangiaceae > Chersky-822. The sequence goes on from DASWGE010000289.1 coordinate 22,532, forward strand.
CGCCGGCGCCGGAATCTGCGACATCGAGGCGGTACGCGCGCTCGTTACAGACGGCCCTGGAGCGGTGCGCAGGCTGATCGCGCTCGGTGCCAGCTTCGACGCCGATGCCGGCGGCGTGCTCGAGCTGACCAGGGAAGGCGGTCATCTACGGCGCAGGATCGCCCACGCCGGCGGCGACGCGACGGGCGCCGAAGTATCCCGCGCGCTGCTGTTCGCGCTCGCGGAGGCAGGCGCGGGCGCCGAGGATGGCGTTGGCATCGACGTCATCGAGCACGCCATGTCACTGGACCTGCTGCTGACGGCTGACGGCCGCGTGGCCGGCATCACGCTGCACGTCATCGGCGAGGGTCAGCACGATGGCGTCGGAGCGGTGCACGCCCCGGCGGTCGTGCTGGCGACCGGCGGGTTCGGCCAGGTCTACGCCGCGACGACGAACCCACCCGTCTCCACCGGCGACGGCGTCGCGCTCGCACTGCGGGCCGGCGCCGAGGCCGCTGACCTGGAGTTCGTGCAGTTCCACCCGACAGCGCTGTGGCTCGGCACCGGCGCGCGCGGGCGCCAGCCGCTCATTTCCGAGGCCGTGCGCGGCGAGGGCGCGTTCCTGATCGACTCCTCAGGCCGCCGGTTCATGAACGGCGCTCACCCGCTCGCCGACCTTGCCCCGCGTGACGTGGTCGCAAAGGCGATCATGAACGTGATGGCCGAGACCGGCACCGACCACGTCTACCTCGACGGCACCCACCTGGGCGAGGACGTCTGGGAGCATAGGTTCCCCACGATCAGGGCAAGTTGCCTTAGCCATGGCATCGACCCGGTCCGCCAGCCCATCCCGGTTGTCCCGGCGGCCCACTACGGCAGCGGCGGCGTCAAGACTAACCTGCACGGCCGCACGAACATCGGGGGCCTCTACGCTTGCGGCGAGGCGGCCTGCACCGGCGTCCACGGCGCCAACAGGCTCGCTTCCAACTCCCTGCTCGAAGGCCTGGTGTTCGCCGGCCGGATCAGCGCCGACCTGGCAGCCGGCCTGCCGCCCCGCACTCCGCCAGCACCCGACGAGCGCGAGCCTGGCCTGCTCGACCCCACCGCGACGGACCAGATCCAGCACCTTATGACCGAGCGGGCAGGCGTCCTGCGGTCCGGCCCTGGCCTGCTGGCCGCCGCCGACGCCCTCCGCAAGATCGGCGATCACCAGTCCGACCAGCCCACCCTGGCAGCCTGGGAAGCCACGAACCTCCACACCCTGGCCACCGCCCTCGTAGCTGCCGCCGCCCTCCGCACCGAAACCCGCGGCAGCCACTGGCGCGAGGACTACCCGGATGCCTCGCCGGAGTGGGTCGGGCATCTAGTTCTGACTCTCGACCGGGGAACTGTCGAAGGTAAACCGTCGGGGGGCGAGGCCCGGACGGACACACGGTCCCGGCCGTTGCATAACGCATCGGCCGGGACAGGTGTCCATCCGGACCTG
>DASWGE010000290.1:0-3627 GCA_036393895.1 Streptosporangiaceae bacterium
AGCGGCTCAAGCCGGGCGGAGCTCGGTGACCAGGTCGTGCGAGCCCCTGGCGTTCGTGAGCTCGTAGTAGAGCCGCTCGCTGCCGTCGCCCAGATCGACGACCGTCACGTAGCGCAGCCCGTACCCAGGATCGCTGGACTCGGCGACACTGGAGGTACCGAGCGCGGTCAGCGCTTCTGGCCCGGTTCCTGCCGCGACCCCCGTCCGCTCCTCGCAGTTCTGCGTGGCGCTGGCGCGGCCGTCGTAGAACGCCATGATGCCTTCGCCGTTGAATCGGACCGCCGTCACGCGGGCACCCCGCCCGTCCCACTCACCGGGCCGCGGCTTCAGCGCCGTGCCGTGCCAGGTCCAGGCGAGGCCATCCGCGCTCGTGGCATAGTCGGTCGCCATCCGGTCGGTCTGCTCAGGATCGTCGAGCGGATGCACGGACGCCCACAGGTGCCACAGCCCGCCGTGGTCGACGATGACCGGGTCCTTGACCGCGAGCGCGGCGTCGCCGGAGAGCACCACGCGGCTGCCGGCCGGATCGAAGTCGTCCGGCGCCGCTGCCTCGATCAGCTCGATGCGCCAGTGCTTGGTACCGGCGGTCGCGCAGCTGAGGTAGAGCCGCCAGATGCCCGCAGGAGTGCGGATGAGCGCTGGCCGCTCCAGGGACTCGCAGCCCATCTCCTCCTTGCCGATCGAGACGAGCGTATCGAAGTGCACGCCGTCGGCGGATCTGGCGACTTCGACCGCGTAGCCGCGCCGCTCGGGATCCCGAAGCCGATACGCGATGACGATCTCCTCCCCGGCCCGGACGGCGCTGGGGGACCCGACCCAGGTCTGCCCGCCCGACCCGGCCGCGGGCCTGACAACGACGGCCCTAGCTGGATCCGGCGGCGCCATGATCGCTGGCGCGGTTAGCTCATCGTGCATCACACATCAACAATATGCTACCTATCGCGCCTATTTTGCCTTCTACGGTGCTTCATCGGCCATGACTGGCATCCGGCGCAGACCTAGGAGCTGGCATCACTGTGCCCAGTGCTCATTGTGGTCACGGAGCGCGCCGAGCCGCGGGTCAAAGCTGGTGCGCGTCCAGGATGCGGATGAGCCTGCGCTTGCGCTTCTGATCTTCTCGCAAGCTGCGCACATAGGCGTCGAACGAGGCGCTGGTGCCGAGCCGACTGTGACACGCGCGAGCCGCTTTCAGCAACTGGGCGATCCGCTCATACGCGCCATCACCGGTCTGCTTTTTGAGTGTCCCGATCAACCTGAGGTAGGTGGCAAGCGCGTCTGCTGGCCGGGTTTCGAGCACCAGGTCAGCGAGCCGCTGCCACTGTGCGTCGCTGGCTAGGCCCTCGGCCGACTCCCATGCGGCGTCGATGTCGCCGTCAGCGATCAGCACATCGATCAGGACCGCGCTAGGCACCCAGCCCGGCCAGACGCGCTGCGTGCCCGGCCGGCGCAGGCGGGGCAGCCGCGCCGCGTCGGCGCGCAGCACGCCGAGCGCCCACTGTCTCGTCGGCTGCCAGCTTCCCGCTCGCTCGGCCACATCGCGCAGCTGCTGATAGGCGGCCACGCTAGGGGCAGCGCTAAATCGCTCGCGGCGGACGGTCACGGCATCCTCTACCCGGCCGGCCGAGCAGTATCGCTCGACGACGTAGTCGGCCAACTGCTGGTTCGGCTGGCTCGGCTCGCGCAGGCCGCGCTCCGCCCACGCCAGAGCCTCGCGGGCCCGGCCTGCCTTGTCGAGTGCAGCCACGATGCGCAGGTGGCTCAGGCCGTGAGAGTCCAGATCGGCCGACAGCACCTTGACCAGCCCGTCAACATCGCCGGCCGCCCAGAGCACGCGCTCCAGCGCCCCCTGCTCACCCGCGCCCGACGGATTCGCCGTCCACGCGGCCGTGACCCGCTCGCGCAGGCGGTCCTGGCCCACCGCACCGAGAAGGTCGGAATAGTCTTCGAAATCGATCTCACCGCGCTCATCGCCACTCACCATGGCTTCGGCGAGGAAGTCAGCGAGCCTGGCGGGATCCGGCGGCGCGATCCGGCATGCTTCGTGGTGCGCGGCGGCCAGTCCGGCCGTCGCCACGCCGATGACACCGGCCCGGTCGCTGGCGCGGCGGCTCGCCTCAGCGATCGCGGTAAACGCCTGCTCGGCGACCAACGCGGCGTCAGCCGGATGACCGGTTCGCGTGAGATCACCGATCACCTCGGTGACATGGCGCACCCGGCGGGCGTAGTGCCAGGTCTCTGGTCCTTCCAGGTAACCGTACTGCCCGACGAGCTTGTACTGGCCGAAGTCCTCGCCGGCCTGAAGCAGGCCAGCGACGCGAGCGCTTATCGCCGGAACGTCAGCTGCGGCGCTCGCCGCGCGCAGTTCGAGCCGGCGCCGCCAGTCGTCGTCCTCGATAACCTGATCACAGACAATGGCGAGCAATTCCTCCCGGCTCAGGGAGGACAGCCAAGAACTGAGATCACTGGCCCTGGTCGGGCCCATGCCAGTGGCGCGCGGCACCGGCGAACGGGCGTTGCGCATGACCGTCAGCCCGACGGCCACGCAGTGCTTGCAGAAGAATCCCTCCTGCCCGTACGGGCATCCGCATTCCCCCCGCAACCCGCCGCCTGCGCCGGCCTCGCCCATGGTCAGCACGACCAGGTAATCCCCGGTCCCCCGGACCGTGGCGATGATCTGGTTGCCAACTGTCTGCAGGCCCGCGACCGCGCCGAGGTACGACACGCCCCGCTCGAACGAACGCTCGCCTGCCGCCGCCCGCAGGGCTGCCTCGGTAATGGGCAGGGTCGCAGTTGTCACGCAGCCATTCAACATCAGGCTGCCGACAATTTCGAAAATGGCTGCGGCGAATGAAGCGCGCAACCCGCGGTTGTATAGCCGCCGCGTCGTGCCTACGCTCAAGGGAACCTGCCCGCCGGGCAAACAGCGCTAAGGGGGATGACGGTGGTGAACCTCGCATCCAATCTCGTGCAGACCGCCCGGGCCCGCGCCGACAGCGCGGCAATCAGGGTCGGTGCGGCCGACACGACATACGGGGAACTCGACCGGGAGAGTTCGCGTGTGGCTGGCATGCTTGCCGAACGCGGTATCCAGCCGGGCGACCCGATAGGCCTCATGCTGCCGAACGTCGCCGAGTTCGCCAGCATCTACTACGGCGTGCTCCGCGCCGGCGGTGTCGTGGTCCCGATGAACCCGCTGCTGAAGGCGAGAGAAGTTGCCTACTATCTCGGCGACTCCGGTGCGCGGTACATGTTCGCCTGGCATGGGTTCGCGGCCGAGGCCAGTAGCGGCGCCGAGCGGGCAGGCAGCGAGGCGATCGTCGTGGATCCGGCAGCATTCTCGGAAGTTGCGGCGGCGACTGCGCCAGACGAGCGGGTCATCGAGCGGGACGCCGATGACCTCGCGGTGATCTTGTACACCTCGGGTACGACCGGCTCCCCGAAGGGCGCCGAACTGACTCACGCCAACCTCATCCGCAATGCTGAGGTCCTGTGCACGGATTTGCTTCACCTGCATTCCAACGATGTGATCTTCGGCGGGCTGCCGCTGTTCCACGCGTTCGGGCAAACCTGCGCCCTGAACGCGGCCGTGGCGTCGGGGGCCTGCGTGACGCTGCTGCCCCGGTTCAC
>DASWGE010000291.1:0-1921 GCA_036393895.1 Streptosporangiaceae bacterium
CAGCCCGAGCGGTTCGTCGATACCTACTACGCGAAGTACAACACGAACCCGGACAGCAAGGACTGGCGCGACTGGCCGTACTTCGCCGGTGACGGAGCTCTCCAGGCCGCCGACGGCTACTTCAGGATCCTGGGCCGGGTCGACGACGTGATCAACGTGGCCGGGCACCGGCTGGGCACCAAGGAGATCGAGTCCGCGGCCCTGACCGTGCCGGAGGTCGCCGAGGCGGCAGCGGTGCCGGTGATCGACGACATCCGGGGCCGCGCCGTGGAGATCTACGTCTCGCTCAAGCCCGGCTTCGAGCCGGGCAAGGAGATGGAGGACAAGGTGACCAGGGCGATCGAGACCGAGATCGGCAAGATCGCCCGGCCGAAGAACGTCTGGATCGTGCCCGACATGCCAAAGACCAGGTCGGGCAAGATCATGCGCCGGGTCATCGCGTCCATCTCCAACTTCGCCGACATCGGGGATGTCACCACCCTGGCCAACCCCGAGATCGTCGAGGACATCCGCCACCACGTGCAGAGCGCGAAGGTCGCCAAGGACGACGTGCCGCGCGCGCTGACCGAGGCCGAGTTCGAGGAGATCAAGAAGTTCGGCGCGGAGTAGCCTGTCCCGCCTCTATATGCATGACGGCGGTGGCCCCAGTTGTGAACTGGGGCCACCGCCGTCGGCGTCCGCGGATCAGCCGGTCACCGACATGGACCCGGTGCCTGCGGGGCGCCCTCGCCGGCGATCTCCGCCAGGACGGCCTCGGTGTCACGGCCATGACTGGGAACCGGGCCGAGCACGGCGCCGAATCCGCTGTGCTGGACGGGCGGCGGCAGCACCTCCACCCGCCGGTCTCCCGCGAGGATGGCCGTCCACCGGTCCGCAAGCTGAGGATGGCTCACTACCTGGTCGACGCCCTTCACCGAGGCGTAGGCGATCTGGGCTTGGGCCAGCCGCCGCAGCAGCTCACCGGTCGCCAGCCGGGCCACGGCCCGGCGCAGCCGCCGTTCGAGGTCGTCGCAATGCTGGACCCGCTGCTGGTTCCCGGCGAACCGGCTGTCGCTGGCCATGTCGGGCAGGTCGAGGACGTCACGGCACAGTCGGCCCCATTCGGCTTCGTTCTGGACAGCCAGCAGGACCTCGTCACCGTCGGCCGTGACGTAGTCGCCGTAGGGGACGATGGTTGCATGGCGCGCGCCGCTGCGCGACGGCGGCCGGCCGGTCAGCTTGGTCAGCTGCAGCGGGTGCGACATCCACTCGGCGAGAGCGCCGAACAGCGACACCGTGACGACTCCACCGCGACCGGTCCTCGCGCGCTGCAGCAGCGCGCTGAGGATGCCGCTGTAGGCGTACATGCCGCCGGCGATGTCGGCGATGCTGATGCCTGCCTTGGCCGGCGCTTCCGGGGAACCGGTCACGGCCAGGATCCCCGCCTCGGCCTGCACAAGCAGGTCATAGGCTTTACGGTCGGCATAGGGGCCGACGTCACCGTAACCGCTCAGCTGGCACGCGACCAGCCGCGGGTGCCGTTCGGCGAGCGAGACCGCCTCCAGGCCGAGCCTGCGGATGGCCGCAGGCGCGAGGTTACACACGAAGACGTCCGCGCGGCCGATCAGCATGTCCAGCATCCGCCGCCCGTGGTCCGCCTTCAGGTCCAGCACGACGGACTCCTTGGAGCGGTTGAGCCAGACGAACCAGCTGGACATGCCGTCGCCGGCGGCGCTGTCGTAGTCGCGGGCGAAGTCGCCTCGCCCAGGACGTTCGATCTTGATGACCCGAGCGCCGAGATCAGCGAGCTGCCGGGTGGCGAACGGGGCGGCCACAGCCTGCTCCAGCGCCACCACCAGCGTTCCGTCCAGCGGCCGGCCGCCGGCATCGGCCTGGCCGTCGGTGGGCGTGGTCACTACTGCTCCCTGTTAATCGACGATGG
>DASWGE010000292.1:0-1709 GCA_036393895.1 Streptosporangiaceae bacterium
CACGAGCGGATCTATCAGCACAGCCTGCCGCTGGAAGACGCCCGCGCACAGGCCGCCTACGGGCAGCACAGCCAAGTCGGGAAGATCCTCGAGATCCACCAGGAGCTGCCCGGCCGCATCCACGTCGTCCTCATCCGCCAGCAGGTCGGCTTCTAAACTGCCGAGCCAGCCGGATCTGCCCTCAGCCACCAGGAGGTAGCCCGTGACTCTCAACGCAACGCCGGACGACCGCGAGCTGGCCCTGGCGCCGCTGGACGAGAAAGCCGATCATGTTCGCGGCTCGCCCGTCGGCCACCTGATCATCGAGTACGGCGATTACGAGTGCCCGTACTCGCGGCAGGCATTCCACGCGATCGAGCAAGTCGAACAGCAGCTGGGCGGGAACATGCGGTTCGCGTTCCGGCATTTCCCGCTGACCAGCATCCATCCGCACGCCCTCGCCGCGGCGGCCGCGGCTGAGGCCGCCGCGCTGCAGGGCCGGTTCTGGGACATGCACGAGCTGCTGTTCCACCGGCAAAAGGCGCTCGAAGACGGCGACCTGCGCGGATATGCCGCGCAGCTCGGCCTGGACGTGGCGGCGTTCGACCGGGACCGGGCCAGCATCGAGGTGGCGGACCGGATCCGCCGGGATGTCGACAGCGGCCTGGCTTCGGGCCAGGTGGTGGGCACGCCGACCCTGTTCATCGACGGCGTCGTCCACCGCGGCGGCTACGACCCGCCCACCCTGCTGGCTGCGCTGGCCTCATGAGCTGCCCTGCCCGCATTCCGCGCAGTATCAGGCTGACCGAGCTGGCGGGCACTGTCGCCGGATGCGAAGACTGCCTGGCGACCAGCTGACGATGATCAGAAGCCGAGGCGCTCCTTGACGATGATCGCGGTGACCCGGCCGGGGGTGACCGCCTTGTTGATGATGAGGATGTTGTTCACCCCGCTGGGCACTCCGTAGGCTCGCCGGGCCCGGGCATCCTCGAGCGGGTAGCAGTATTCATAGATACGCCGCATCCCGGTTGCGACGTCGCTGACGATCTTCTGGGCCCCGATGACGAGGATCACGTGGCCCGCGCCCGACACGAGCGGGCCCAGCTGGCTGCCGCTGGCGGACGCAATGAGCAGCGATCCGCCTTCGGTCAGCGCGTGCACGCTGCCGACGACATAGTCCGGCGACGCGGCCAGGGCGCGCATCTCGCGCCGCTGCATTTCCTGGTCCATCCGGTACAGCCGCAACCGGAGCGGCTGGTAGCGGCCGGACCGTTCGATGTCATCGGCGACACCGGTGGCTTCGAGGGTCTGGGAGGTGTTGTTGTATACCTCGGCCTCGTCCACGAGGAGGGAGTCGACCAGGCCCCTCGCGTCGGCACCGGTGGCGGCGAGCAGCGACCGGACGCCGTTGCGTTCGAGTGCCGCTGCGGCCTTGGCGATCTGCTCGTCGGAAGCGAGCTCGGCGAACTCCGAGGACACCGCGGCGCCCGGACTCGCCGCCGCGGGCAGCTCAGTCACCGCCTAGCTCCGCCAGCCGCCGGTGGACGAGCGCCACGGCCATTGATCCCTCGCCGATGGCCGCCGAGCAGCGTTTGACCGACCCGCAGCGCACGTCCCCTGCGGCGAACACGCCGGGCCGATTGGTCTCCAGCGGCAGCGGCTCCCTGGGCAGTGGCCAGCTGCCGCCCGGATCACTGGCGCCATCGCTGCCGGTGACCAGGTACCCAGCA
>DASWGE010000293.1:0-3838 GCA_036393895.1 Streptosporangiaceae bacterium
GCCCGCTTGTAGGCGCGGACAGACAGTGGGATGAAGACGATGAAGATCCCGGCCAGCCAGGCGATGCTCTTCAGCATGTTCGCCTGCACCGGGAGGTGGCCGAGCGCCAGCGCCCGCATCGCATTGATGACATGGGTGACCGGCTGGTTATTGGCGAAGGCCTGCAGCCAGCCTGGCATCGTCGAGATCGGCACGAACGCGGAGCTGACGAACGTGAGCGGGAACAGCCAGACGAGTCCGAACGACTGCACGGACTCCTCGTCGCCAATGGCGAGCCCGGTGAATGCGGCGATGCAGCAGATCGCGATGCCGAAGACAGTTGCCAGCAAGATCATCCAGAGGGCCGGCAGCACGCCGTTGGTGAACCGGAAGCTGACCGCGTAGCCAACTGCCACGATGATCAGGATCGTGATCAGCATCCGGACCGCGTCTGCGACAAGCCGCCCGGTTAGCACGGCCGATCGGGCCATCGGCATCGACCGCAGCCGGTCGATAACGCCCTTCTGCAACTCCTGGGCGAGCGCGATCGCTGTGCCGAAGCTCGCGAACGCCGCGGTCTGCCCGATGATCCCGGGCAGTAGGTACTGAACGTAGGTGGTTCCCTTCACCGGGATGGCGCCGCCGAACACGAAGCGGAACAGCAGCACGAAGATGACGGGCTGGACGACGCTGAAGAAGATGTAGACGGGCACTCGGTACCAGACGATGAGGTTGCGCCGAGTGATCGTAAGCGTGTCGATCGTGGCCCACCGGGCCCGGGTAGACAAGCTCGGAGCTGCCTCTAGCACTGCGACGGCTGTCACGAGGTCTTTCCCTTCGAGTCCGTGGCGGGAGTCGGCCGGCCGCGCCGGCCGCGACGTTTGCCTCCTGGCTGGCCATCTTCTTCGGCCGCATGGCCGGTCAGGGCGAGGAACACATCATCGAGCGAGGGCCGCCGCAAAGCCAGCCCGTGCGTGACGGTTTCGGCGGCGTCCAGGGCACGCACCGCCTCGATCAGAGCATCTGAGCCGCGACCCCCCACCCCGATGCTGACCGAGCCGGTCTCGGTGTCGACGTGCGGCTCGCCCTCGCCAATCGGCTTGATGGCAGCGGCCGCGTCCTCGATCCGGGTGCGATCAGGCACCACGAACTCAATAATGTCGCCGCCGATCCGGCCCTTCAGGTCCTCGGCCGTACCCTGGGCGATCACCTGGCCATGATCGAAGACGACGATCGTGTCGGCCAGCTCGTCGGCTTCGTCGAGGTACTGGGTGGTCAACAGGATGGTCGTGCCGCCGGCCGCCAGCGACCTGATCACATCCCACATGCCAATCCGACCCCGCGGGTCAAGGCCGGTGGTCGGCTCGTCCAGAAAGAGCACCTTCGGGCGCCCGACCAGGCTAGCGGCTAGGTCAAGCCGCCGCTGCATGCCGCCGGAGTAGGTCTTGGCCGGCCGGTCGGCGGCGTTGACGAGGTCGAACTGCTCGAGCAACTCGGCGGCGCGGCTGCGCGCGTCCGGCCAGGTCAGGTGGTACAGCCGCCCGATGAGCTCCAGGTTTTCCTTACCGGTGAGCTCTTCCTGGATGGCGGCAGACTGGCCGGACAGCCCGATCACGCGGCGGACGGCGGCGGCGTCCCGCACCACGTCGTACCCCTCGACGGTCGCGCGGCCGCCGTCGGGGCGCAGCAAGGTCGTCAGGATCCTGACGGCCGTGGTCTTGCCAGCGCCGTTTGGGCCAAGGACGCCGAGCACCGTGCCGCGCGGCACGGACAGGTCGATCCCGCGCAGGGCGTGCACGTCGCCGAACGATTTGGTCAGGCCGTCAACGACAATCGCCGGGCCCGAACTTACCTCTGACAACGCATCCTCCTCGTCGCATTACCGGCGCCTGCGTCCGCCCGACGAAACTACCTGCCGGGCGATGGCGCGGCAAACGGGATTCGCGAAGGGCGTAACAAGGTACCGGGAAGCAGTGCAACGGTTCAATGCAGGCGAGCCTCGCGACACGACGGCCGGATCAGCAGCGACAGCCGGTCGTGGTGGCCGAAAGCGCTGCGGCACATGATCCGCGCCCGGGTTCCGCACTGATGCAGCAGCGCGCCGCCGGTGCTACTGGGGATCGTGACGGTCACGCAGCCAGCGCGGGATTGGCCGTAGGCGCCGGGGCGAACCGCCGACCATGCCGCCACCCCGGCAAAGAAGAGTGCAACAGCAATGGCCGTCACGACAAGCCGGCGCTTGTCGCCCCGAACAGGCTGTGCCGGTGGTGGCAGGAGAAGCGGCATCGCCTCGGAGTTTAAACGAGGTCGCTGCAGCGGAGGTTTCCGTCAGATTAACGCTCCCCGCGCCTTTTTCCAGCGGTGTAACTGGCGGGTAACTTCCGCGAAACGCGGCTATGGGACACCTAAGACCGTACTGACCAACGCTGAAGTGGTGGCGGGACGGTGCTGGTCAGCGTCGCCTGGCCCTCCGGCTCATCCCTTCGCTCCGGCTCTGGAGGCGAAGAGTGGTTCCTTATTCCAGCTGGCTGAGCTCGGGTGACAACGCCTGGCAGATGACGGCGGCGACGCTAGTCGGCCTGATGAGCATCCCAGCCCTGGCGGTCCTCTACGGCGGGATCGTCCAGCGTAAGTGGGCGATCAACACCACGATGATGGTGTTCTGCTCGTTCGCCCTCACCCTCATCGTGTGGGTCTTGTGGGCGTTCAAGATGGGTTTCGGCTCAGCCTGGATCGGCACGTTCATCGGCAAGCCCGGCACCGTGGTGGGTGCCGCCGGAGAGCAAGCCCGGGCTCAGATACCGCTGCTCAATGGCCTGATGCCCAAGTTCAGGTTTCCGCAGAGCTCGCTGGTCTACTTCCAGTTCGTCTTTGCCGCGATCACCCCGATCCTGTTCATCGGCAGCGTGATCGGCAGGATCAAGTTCAAGGTCTGGCTGGTCTTCGTGCCGCTGTGGATCACGTTCGCCTACGCCGTGAACGCGTTCCTGCTCTGGGGCGGCGGCTTCTGGGCTGGTAAAGGCGCACTCGACTTCAGCGGTGGCTATGTGATTCACCTTGCCGCCGGCGTATCAGGCTTTGTCGCCGCTGCTGTGGTCGGGCCCCGGCTCAAGCGTGATCGCGAGCGGCCGATGCCTAACAACCTGCTCTTCGTCGCGGTCGGCGCAGGCATTCTCTGGCTGGGCTGGAATGGGTTCAACGGCGGCGACCCCTACTTCGCCGGCGCTGACGCCAGCGCCGCGGTGATCAACACGAACCTGGCGGCTGCCGTCGCGATGATGACCTGGGTCATCATGGACATGGCGCTCAGCGCGGAGAAGAAGCCCACGTTCCTGGGCGGCGTCAACGGCATGATCTGCGGCCTGGTGGGAATTACTCCGGCGGCCGGCTATGTCACCGGTGTCGGCGCGATCGTCATCGGGCTGGTGACGTCGGCCGTCGTCTGGGTGCTGTTCGCCTACCTGCCGAAGCACGTCTGGCCGTTCAACAAGGTGGACGACGCGCTCGGCGTGGTCTACACGCACGGGTTCGCCGGCCTGCTTGGCGGCCTGCTCGTTGGCCTGCTAGCCGACCCGAAGATGATCGTCTACCTGGGCATCGGCAAGAACCCTGACGTGAGCACCACCGGCCTGTTCTACGGTCACCCGAGGCAGCTGCTGATCCAGGCCGGTGCGGCCCTGACTGTCATCGTCTGGGACGCGGTGGTCACCTTCCTGATCCTGCGCGGCATTGCCTTGTTCACGAAGTTGAGGATGTCCGATTCCGAGCTCGCGGCCGGCGACATCCGGGTGCACGGCGAAGTGGCTTACCCGGTAGAGGAGCTACAGGTCGAGCCGATCCCCGATTTCGGCGATATACC
>DASWGE010000294.1:0-6141 GCA_036393895.1 Streptosporangiaceae bacterium
GGCCTGACGGACCGAGCGCCACATAGCCCGGCCCTCGACGACGGCCGACAAGATGGTCTCCAGGCGGTCATCGCTGACGACCAGGTCCGCCGCGGCGGAGGCTGCTGGCGTGCCTCGGCGGCCGAGCGCGATGCCCACGTCGGCGAGCCGGATCGCGGCAGCGTCGTTCGCGCCGTCGCCGGTCATCGCCACGATTCGGCCCGCTGCCTGGAACGCCTGGACCACGCGTACCTTGTGCGCTGGCGTGCAGCGGGCGATCACCGCCGCGTCCGCCAGGGCCACGGCGAGAGCCTTGTCCTCGATCCGGTCCAGGTCAGCGCCGGTGACGATCGTGCCGCCGTTGAGCACGTCGAGTTCAGTCGCGATCGCCTCCGCCGTGGCCGGGTGATCGCCCGTGATCATGACCACGTGGACGCCCGCGTCGCGGAGTTCTCGGACGGAAGCTCCGGCGGTTACCCGGACCGGGTCGCCGAAGGCGACGAAACCGGTGAAGGACAGGTCCCCGATTTCGCCGGACAGCTGGTAGTCGGCTTCCACCGGGTTCTCGGTCACGGCCAGGACGCGGTAGCCGTCCTTGGTCAGCTGGCTTAGCTGGGCCGTCAGCCGCTGCCTGAGGCGCGGGCCGAGGCGGCGGCCCCGCCACCGGGCGCAGCGCGGCAGGATGATCTCGGGTGCGCCCTTGACTGACAGCAGTCGGCCGTTCGCGGTGCCGCCGATGCTGGCGTGGTAGCTACGGCTCGGCTCGAACGGCAGCGAGTCGACGAGGTGCCAGTATGGGTGACCGTCGGACCGGGTCACCTGCTCGGCCGCTGCGCCGCTGGTGACAGCTTCATCGGTCATGTGCTCCGCCTTGCGCCCGTCGCGTGCGTGCGGGGTTGCGCGGAGCGCGGCCGCGAGGACATCACGGTGCGAGCTGCCGAGCACGCCTGGACGGCGGCTGGTCGCGCCGTCCGACAACGCCGACACCGCCATCCTTCCCTGAGTCAGGGTGCCGGTCTTGTCGAAGCACAGCACGTTCACCCGGCCCAGTGCCTCGATGGTGCGGGGGTTACGGACCAGCGCACCGCGCGCCGCCAGGCGCCGCGCCGCTGCGAGCTGTGCCGCAGTCACCAGGAAGGGCAGCCCTTCGGGGACTGATGCGACAGCCAGGCCGACGGCAGCGCCGATACTGTCCCTGGCCGGCCGTCCTCGCAGCAGCCCAGCCGCCACGACCGCGCCCGCTGATCCGAGGGCGATCGGGAGTGTCGTCCGCGTGATCTGGGCTAGCCTGGCCTCCACGCCGGTCACCGGGGCAGCTCCAGACAACGCCGCCAGGGCTCTCCCGGTCTCCGTGGCACTGCCAGTCTCCACGACAACCGCGGTCGCCCGGCCGGCGGCGACCGTGCTGCCTTCGTACAGCATCGAGCTACGGCCAGCGATCGCCTCCGCGGTAACCGGCTCGGTCGCCTTGTCGACCGGGAACGACTCACCGGTCAGCGACGACTCGTCAATCTGCAGCGCCCGCGCGTCCAGCAGCCGGCAGTCCGCCGGCACGACGTCACCCGCGCCAAGCAGAATGACGTCGCCGACGACCAACCCGACCGCAGGGATGGTGCGCTCGCGGCCGTCTCGCAGGACGCGCGCGGTCACTGCCGAGGCCTCAAGCAGCCGTGCCATCGACCGGTCCGTGTAGACCCGCTGAGCGCCACCCATCAGGGCAGACAGGGCACCGACTCCCGCGACGATTGCGGCATCGGTCACCGCCCCGATCGAAGCCGACAGCGCGGCGCCGCCAGCCAGGATCGGTGTCAGCGGGCTAGCCAGTTCGGCGAAGAATGCGCGCGGCAGCGAGAGCCGGGGCGCTTGATGCTCGTCGGGATGCCAGCGGGTCCGAGCTTCGCCGCTGCTCAGCCCGGCGTGGTGGCTCTGGAGCCGGTCGAGCACGCCCTTGGCAGGCATCGCATGCCAGGGAAGGCGAGGCACTGGCGGGGCGGCCGGGCGACGGGCAAGTTCAGCGGCTGACCACGCCCCGCGTGTCAGCGCGATGGCGGCGGCTCCGTTCACCGCCTGCAGGCTCCGTCCCGCCGCGGCTGCAGCCTGACCACTGAACGCCAGCACTCCACCGAGAGCACTGCCTGCCTGCGATAGGTTCACCCCGCGGCGCGACGCCGCATGGGCGACGCTCACCGCGTCGATCAGTAGCGCCGCTACGGCGAGATCGTCGCTGATCAGGATGTGGGCTCCCCACGGCGGCCGGCCATCGGGCGACACGAGCCCGACGCCGCAGTCAGCCGCTGCCAGCGCCCGGGCCTGGCTGGAGACCAGCAGCACTGCGGCTCCCTCGGCCTGCAGTTCCCTGACCGATGCCACCAGCCGCCGTCTATCGGGCAGCGCTCGGGCAGCGCCGTGGGCGAGCGCCGGCCCGGCCAGCATGAACACCGCGTCGGCCCGGCGCGCGGAAGCGAGGACCATGCCAGCCCCTGCGGCCAGTTCCGGCACCACGCCGACGACCGCCCTTAGCCGACGGCCCTGCGCCAAGCCGAGCACGCGCGAGGCGCCGCCAGCCGTGAGCCTCGCCGCCGCCCGGACGCCAGCCCGGCCCGGCAGGCCCAGAGCGTCCAGCGGCCCGAGCGTGAACGTCCCGTCCGACCTGATCTCACCCAGGTGGTCAGCCGCGAACAGCGCCTGCACGATGCCCGTGACCGCGGCGGCATCGGCGCCGCCTACAGGAACGACGTCCCCGACTACCATGGCCCAAGTAGTCAGGACATCTGCGTCGACCACTATCGTGTCAATGAGGTCCAGCCGTCGCAGGACCCGGTGGTCCATGACAACAGCCGCACGCCCGGCCAGCACGCACCCCAAAGCCGCTGCGAAGCCCTCCCTGCCCATCAGTGCCGCCTTCGGGAGCCCGGCCAGCGCGACGCCCGCCGCCCGGCGCGGGTTTCTTGACGCAGCCAGGACGCCGCCGAACGCACCGGCGGCACCCAGGCCAATCCGCTCGCTGTACTGCTCCACGTACCCCCGGGGCAGCAGCTTGGGCCGCTCCGGCGTGACTGGCTTCGCAGCCGCACGGCGCGGATCGCCGCACAATTGCGGCTCGGATCGCGCCCAGGCGTCGCGCTGCATAACGGCCTCACCAAGCTGCCCTGTGCGCACGGCGACATCCAGCACGAGCCCGCTCACGCTCTGCGCCGCGGACTGAGCAAGTGTGCTCGCCGCCGCGAGCATGAGGTCAGCCCTAGCCGGGCCGGTCGCGCGCTCGACAGCAGCACGCAGCCTCGGCTGCGTGCCGACGAAAAGCACCAGCGAACCAAGCTCGGCCGGCAGCCGCACCGCCCGAAGCACCCGGCCCGCGCCGGCAAACGACAGCCCGGCCGCGCTGAAAGCCAGGGCAGCCATGGCACCAGGCACCCGGTCGACGGCACTGGGCTGACCAGCTGGCGACTCGGGCACCGCGCGATGATCCCGCTCGGCCTGCTCGACGATGGCGATCAGCTCAGCGACCTTGACGTCGCCGCAGCGTGCGACCACGACCACACCGAGCGGTGCATTGACCGCAGCCCAGCTGACCCCGGCATGGCGTTCCAGCCGGGCCGCCACCGCCCGAGCGAGAGATGCACCCCGCTCCCCCGTGATCCCGCGCACCGCGATGTGCAAACGGCCATCACCGCTCCACACCACTCGAGGTGCCTGCTGGCCGCGAAGCGCCCGCCCGAACGCTCCCGCGAGCCCTGCAGCGAGCGGCCAGCCAGGAGTCCGATTGCTCACCGCGCCATGGTTAGCGCGTATCGCCGACAGCACATCATCCTGACTGGGTGATGCGCAGCCATGGCGCCGCCACGCACCCTGTAGTGATGAATGAGAAGGCTCGCAGCGACACCCGGCGAAGGCCACCCGCTGACCGCGCGGCCCACAACGGCGATCATCATGAGCAGAAACATCAGCATGATCATCAGCCCGCCGGGATTGACCTGCCCCTGCTTGGTCACGTCTCCTACAAGAGCCTCGGCCTCTGGGCCGGCCTCGGAGTCGCTGGAGCTGCAGGGGTGATCGAATGGCCAGTGGCCGCCGCTGTCGGTATCGGCTATGCGCTGGCTCGCCGGTGACCGGAAGATGACTGCCGCGCCCGCTCCTCGGTCTACGGCGCGAGCCAGCACCGTACGGCCGGCGGCAGCGCAACCCGCCGGCCAAATCTATCTGGCACGGCGGGCCGTCGAACAAGCACTCGAGAAGGAAACCATCAGCGTCGATCTGCCCGAGCCCATCGGCACGGTCCGGCTGCCGTCGCCGCAGCGACTGGCCTTCTACGGAGGAATCGCGGCGCTAGGCGTGTTCGGCATCGTTGACTGGCCGGTAGTACTCGTCATCGGTATCGGCCACCTGCTGGCCGACGACCATCACCACAAGCTCCTCGCCAACTTCGGCGAAGCGCTCGCCGAAGCATAGAAGCGCTTGCCGAAGCACAAGAGCGCAATGGCTCATGCCCTGGCCGCCGCGTTGTCCGCAGCCACCAGGGCATGAGCACCGCCCCGTCTATGCCGGCTTTACAGCCCTGACCTGTTACGCGATCCGTGACCGCAGCATCCGCTTCCCGATCTCGGCGCCCTTCTTGCTGTCAGCCTGTGCTTTGCGGAAGAGCACGGCGAGTTCATTGTCGCCGCCGCGCTCCGCATCGGCGACGAACGTCTCGAGCCTGAGCACGTTGTTCAGGCAACGCTCGGTGAACCAGACCAGGTCATAGTCCTTGTCAGCCGTGCCGGTCACGTGGCCAGTTTCGGCAGTATGAGTCATGTTCGTTGTTGTCCCTTCCCGAGTCGGCATATTGCTGCTGCTCAGTTACCCCGGCCGGTCACTGCGTCCCTGGCCCTGTCCGCGGCAGCAGCTGCCCGGCCGACCGACTTCAGAACGCCTGGCGAAGGCCGCGTACGCGGGTGCGGCCGAGTTGGCGCGGATTTCTTGCCCTGCTCGATCTTGCGGCCGAGCTCATTAGCTTCCTCAGCAGTCAGCGCGGTCCGCAGCGCTGGCCAGGTCTGCGTCTCCTCGTATGAGATGTGCTCGCGGGCCGCTCTGATGAGCACCCTGACCAGATTCTCGAACTCCGGCGCGTTGGCGTCCAGTTTGTCCAGCTTGTCGAGGACCTCCTTCCCTTCCTGTTCCTGCTCGATGGCCGTGTCTGCGAGCTTGTCCCCGTCGGCGACCTTGTCGCGGACCGTTGGCCAGAAGTACATCTCCTCCACGGCCTCATGCTTAGATTCGGCGATCACGAGCTGCTCGACCACCTTCTTCCGCTGTGAGAGGTCGCTGGTGCTTGCCCCGGAGGACGCCGTCGGACCGGACTCCAGCTCAGCCAGCATCTGCTTGACCTCGGCGTGGTCCTGGCTCAGCACGTCGAATGCCTGTGCCACTATTACCCCCAGCTCGTCGGCAATGTGGTTGAGAGCGCCCTTCCCCGGCCGGCCCGAACAAACCTGGCCGCCACGCCGCCTCAGCTCGCTCGCCGGGGCTTGGCAGACGGAGAATCACTCGCTACGGGACCAGGGCTGGTGGCTATCAGGCCGCCAAGCCCGGCTGCTCATGCGCGATGGCCGCGCAGCACCCCCGATTCATTCCCTGCTCAGCAGCGCGCCAAGCGGCCCCAGATCCAAGTTGAGCTCCTCGCGGCTCAGATCAAAGTGCTCGCACAGCTCATCCAGCCGCTGGATCATCAGATCAGGTCGAGGACGATTGAAGCAGCCCGGCGGTAAGCAGCTGGACCATGCGGCGTGCGTTGTAGCGCGGGTCGTTATCGACGCCAACGCACAGGCTGCCAATGCCACGCATCAGTTCGTAGGCATCCAGGTCAGAGCGGATCTCGCCGGCCTCCGCGGCAGCATCGAGGAGCTGAGCGCACACAGGCACGAGGCGGTCGAGAAAGTAGGCGTGCAGAGCATCGAAGCCGGCGTTGTCGGACTGCATAACCGCGGCGAGTCCGTGCTTGGTGACCAGGAAATCAACGAAGAGGTTTATCCATCTCGTCAGCGCAGCGTGCGGCGTGACGCTGCTTGCCAGCAGGGCCGGACCGGCCTCGGCGCAGGCTTCGACCTGGTGTCGGTAGACGGCGATGATGAGGTCTGCTCGCGTCGGGAAGTGGCGGTAGATCGTGCCCATCCCGACGCCGGC
>DASWGE010000295.1:0-2819 GCA_036393895.1 Streptosporangiaceae bacterium
GTGAACGCGCCGGGAACGATAGATGCGGGGTACCGTGGAGAGATCGCAGTGACGATGATCAACACCGACCGGAACGCTGCCGTCAGCTTCAAGCGCGGGGACCGGATTGCCCAGCTAGTGATCCAGCGGGTAGAACGCGCAGTGTTCTGCGAGGTGCGCAGGTTGCCCGGATCGGCCAGGGGCGAAGGCGGGTTCGGGTCGACGGGAGGGTACGCCGGCGGATTGCCGGATCCGGCCTCAGCGAAGAAGTAGGGGAGCACGGACGTGTTGCGACGCCGCCGCCGCGAGAGCGGCGATCAGCCGAGCGCGTATGCGGGGAGCATGATGGCCGATCAGCTGGCAGCGCGGCCGCCGGCCGGGCCATGGGATGTAGCCGACGACTATCCGGAGGCTGAGCGGATCGATTGCGGCAGCCTGCTCATCCCCGTGCGCGAGGGTTTCGATGTGCAGATCAACGTGGCCGAGGAAGAGGGCGCATGGGTCGCTATCGTGCACGGGGAGAGCGGCATGCAGCTGCAGGCATTCGCCGCGCCGCGCAGCGGCGGCCTCTGGGACGAGGTCAGGCACGAGATAGCCGCGAACATCGCCGAATCAGGCGGTAGCTGCCAGGAGAGCGACGGCCTGGCTGGCCATGAGCTGCGGGCAGAGGTTCCGGTCGCGGAGGTGAACGGAACGCCCGGGCAACTGCAGCCGGTCAGGTTCCTCGGCTTCGACGGGCCGCGCTGGTTCCTGCGCGGCGTGATCAGCGGCCCGGCCGCGACTGACGCCAGGGCCGGGGCCCCATTCACCGAAGTGTTCGCCGACGTGGTGGTGGTGCGCGGCGACTATCCGGCGCCGCCGCGGGAGCAACTTGAGATCCGGCTCCCCGAGGAGGCTCGGCAGGCGCTCGAGGCGCAGCTTGCGGAGGAGGGTGCCGGCTGGGACTTGCCGGATCCGTTCACCCGCGGCCCGGAGATCAGCGAGACCCGGTAGCGAGCAGCCGGCCGAGCTCGGCTTCCACGTCCTCGCTCGTCACGAACAGCAACTCGTCGCCGCTTTCGAGGGGGTCGTCGCTGTTTGGCACGATCACCCGGCCGTCGCGCAAGATGGCCACCAGCGCGGTGTCGGCCGGCCACTCGATCGCACCGATCCGCTCGCCCACCAGGGGTGCGTCATCGGGCATCGTGAGCTCGACCAGGCTGGCCGCGCTCTGGCGGAAAGTCATCAGCCTGACGAGGTCGCCAACGCTGACGGCCTCCTCCACCAGGGCCGAGAGCAGGCGCGGCGTGGAGACGGCGACGTCCACGCCCCATGACTCGTTGAACAGCCACTCGTTGTTCGGGTGATTGATCCGGGCTACTACCCGAGGCACGCCGTACTCGGTTTTGGCGAGCAGGGAGACGACGAGATTGACCTTGTCGTCACCGGTTGCGGCGATGACCACGTTGCAGCGCTCGAGCGAGGCGTCGTCCAGCGAGGAGATCTCGCAGGCGTCGGCGAGCAGCCACTCCGCTCTCGGGACGCTGTAAACCTTGATCGCCTTCGGGTTCTTGTCGATCAGCAGGACTTCATGACCGTTGTCCAGCAATTCCTTGGCGATCGACCTGCCAACCGCGCCCGCGCCGGCGATGGCAACGCGCATTAGTGGCTCCCCCTGCCCGGGGCTGCCCGCTTCGCGAACACCGAGGCGATTCTCTTGAGGTCATCTTCCTTGGCCATCACATGCAGGACGTCGCCTTGCTGCAAAACGGTCCCTGGGCCTGGCAGCAGCGCCTCGCCGAGCCGGGAGATGAACGCGATCCTGGTGTCGGCCGCCGCCTCGATCGCGCTGACCTTCTCGCCGAGCCAGTCGTCGCAGCAGCTGAGCTCGGCGAGCACAAGCGAGCCTGTGGGGTCGCGCCACAACGTGGCCACGCCCTCAGGGAGCAGCCTGCGCAGCATCTGGTCGGCCGTCCACCGCACGGTCGCGACGGTGGGAATGCCGAGCCGCTGATAGACCTCGGCGCGGCGCGGGTCGTAGATCCTGGCGGCGACGCGCTGCACCCCGAACGATTCCCTGGCGACCCGCGCGGCGATGACGTTCGAGTTGTCTCCGCTACTGACGGCGGCGAAGGCATGAGCCTTCTCGATGCCGGCCTCGACCAGCACGTCGCGGTCGAACCCGATGCCCGTGATTTTGCTGCCCCGGAAGGCGGGCCGCAACTTGCGGAAGGCCTCGACGTCCTGGTCGATAACGGCCACGCTGTGTCCCTGATCCTCAAGGATGTGGGCAAGCGTCGATCCGACCCGCCCGCACCCCATGATCACGATGTGCATGATCATCCTTCCAGCAGCAACGGTGCCTGAAGAACGTTATGCCCTGTTGTCGCGCAGGGCTAGCGCCGGGGTATTGCCCCGGCAATGCCGGTCCGGTCCGGAGGCGGCACGATGGTGGGCGTGAGGCATGAAAAAACAGCGCCGTACGCGGCGGGAGACGTGCTCGACGTGATTGTCGGGGAGCCAGTGCACGGCGGCTGGTGCGTCGCGAGGCCCGGTGCGCCGGAAGCGGCTGCGCAGCCCGGCGGGCCAGGTAACCCCGGCCAGGCGGGACGCGGCCCGGTGCTGTTTATCCGGCATACCCTGCCCGGCGAGCGGGTCAAGGCGGTGATCACGCAGACAACCGCCAAGTTCGCGCGCGCGGACGCGGTCGAGATCATCCAGGCCGCGCCGGGCAGGGTCAGCGCGCCGTGCCCCTATGCACGGCCGGGCGGCTGCGGCGGATGCGACTGGCAGCATGCCAGCCCGCCCGTGCAGCGCGAGATCAAGGCCCAGGTGATCAGCCAGCAGCTCAGGCGGATCGC
>DASWGE010000296.1:0-2514 GCA_036393895.1 Streptosporangiaceae bacterium
ACGGCGGCCAGGTTCGGCGCCGGACCGCCGAACTGCTTGTCATAGGCCATCAGTGAACCGAAGTAGACCAGCTCGGTCAGGCAGTCCCACGCGGTGAGGTTCGATCCGAGCGCCGGGTCGAACGAGTCGGGCGGATCGGACCAGGCCACCTTGACCGTGCCGCCATACTTGCCGCCGGATACCGGCTGCGGACCAGGCACATACTCTTTGATCTTGGCGCCGGTGCCTTTGCCCGAGATATGCCCCCCTGAGCTGGTCGAGCACGCGGACAGGAGCGGTCCCGCCGCGCCGAGCGTTCCGGCCGCTCCGGTCAGCCGCTGAACCTGGATTGCGTTGCGTCATGAGCTAATCCCTCCTCGGTGATAGCCCCCGTACTCTGCGAATCAATGTCGAGACGAGCAGCCACGTACCTGCCGACGTCTGCGCTCGGCTCTTCCATCGGGGCGAGGTAACCAGCTGTGAACCGGCGCGAGGTCATGCCGTCCTGCACGCGTTCGCAGATCAGCCAGTCCTGCCGGTTCACCATGTCCCAGAAGGTCACTGCATCGCCAGGATCGAAGTCCGGCTTGGCCATCTCGTCGGGGTGGAACAGAAAATCGCAGACGACGGTCGTCCGTCCCGCCGACTCTGGCCAGACGGTGAAGGCGGCCACGTGATCCGCCGACAAGCTGATCATCAGGTTCGGCAGCACGAGCTCGCCGAAATGGCGGGTCCGCTCTGGCTCAGACAAGCCAGGCAAAGGCAGTCGCGACGTCGTTCCCGTCGCGGTAAATGTGTAGGCGCCATCGCGATGCGGCACGCCGGATTCCCAGTCCACGTCACCGCCAGCGCGGGCGAACTCGGGCACCAGCTCGCAGAGCTCGGGATGGACGGGGCCGCAGTGGTAGCACTCGTTGTAGTTCTCGAGCACGACCTTCCAGTTCGCGGCCACCTGATAGCGCAGCCGCGCGCCGGTGCGCAGGGCGGACAACTGATAGGCGGCGACCCGGGCGGGAATCCCGCCGAGCGTCTCGCTTAGTGAAGGCCGCGCGGCCGGCTCGAGCCTGGCGAAGATGAAGCCTCCCCAGGTGTCGATGTCGACCTGGTGCAGGGAGAGTGCGGCACGGTGGCCGCGCAGGTCGGGCAGGAACGGGGCGGACCTGAGCGTCCCGTCAAGGCCGTACGTCCAGGCGTGGTACGGGCACCTGATCGAGCCGGCGAAACAGCCGCTCGGGCCTGGCCTCGCGGCGGCCGGCTCGCAGTCCTCGGGCGGAACCAGCCGCGAGCCTCGGTGCCGGCACAGGTTGTAGAAACCTCGTAGGGCATTGTCGTCGCCCCGGACGACGACGATGCTCTCGCCCGCGACGTCAGCCGTCAGGTAGTCCCCGGCTGCGGCCAGGCCTGCCGAGCGCCCGACGCAGAACCAGTCGGTGAACAAGATCGCATCTCGCTCGCGGCGGAACTCCGCCTCGGACGTGAAGCTCGCCTTCGGCAGGCTCAGCTCAAGGGGAATGCCGGGCCCGGTGCCAGCGCCAGGTGCGCGCCTGTCGGGTCCCGCCTTCCGCGTCTGCACCGCTACCTCCCTCGCACGTGGTCGGAATATATCGGTAAACCGATAATCGCCACCTAAGGACTGTTTAGTCATCCCGATAGGCCAGTACCGGGCTGATCGGCTCACCGTCGGCAAACCTGCCGGGCCGGAACGCCGCCAAGTCCACCTGCGACGCGCCACCAGCGACGATGAGCTCGGCGAGCGCCTCCCCGACGGCTGGGGAGATCTTGAAGCCCATGCCGGAGAATCCGGCGGCCAGCACGAGCCCGGGGCGGCCAGCTACCTCGCCGAGCATCGGGCGCGCGTCCGGCGTCATGTCGTAGACCCCGGTGATGCCAGCTGCGATTCCGCCGTCCGCCAGGGCCGGAACGCGGCGAGCCGCCGACCCGATGAGCCCGGCGAGCTCTCCGGATTCAGCGGTCGCAGGCACGCGGTCAGGATCGGCGCCGCGCGGCCCGGTGAAGCCGCCGACCAGTGTCATCCGCCCGCCCGCTTCTGGCCGGAAGTAGGTCTGCGTGGTCGAGTCGATGCAGGCCACGGATGCGCCGCCGCCCGGCGGATGCCGGACGACCGCGACGTGGTGCAGTTCGGTCTCGATCGGGAGGTCGATGCCGGCCGCGGCGAGCAGCGGCGGCGACCAAACCCCGCACGCGAGCACGGTGACTCCGGCGTACACTGCCCCGGCATCGGTCCTGGCCCCCGTGACCCGGTCACCGTCGGTGATCAGCGCGCGGACCGGCGTGTTCGGCCGGTAGCGGGCGCCAGCCCCCCGAGCCGCGGCCAGCAGGTCGCCGGCCACAATCGCCCCGTCTCCGTAGCCGCCGAGCGGCTCCCACGCGGCGCAATCGATGTCGTCGCTGCGGAACCCCGGCGCGAGCCGGGCGAGCTCGGCGGCATCGATGATTTCAGCCTGCGCCCCGTGTGCACGCTGCATGGCAACGTTTGCCCGCAGCAGTTCTGCTTCTTCGTCCTGAACCAGGCGC
>DASWGE010000297.1:0-3686 GCA_036393895.1 Streptosporangiaceae bacterium
GCACGACATCGTGATCACGATCGGCGTCTATGCCCTGCTCAGATTCCAGGTCAGCCCGGCGACCGTGATCGGCTTGCTGACCATCCTCGGCTACTCGCTGTACGACACCGTGGTCGTCTTCGACAAGGTCAGGGAGAACACGGCCGGCCTGCTCGCGACCCGGCGGACCACCTACAGCGAGGCAGCCAACCTGGCGCTGAACCAGACCCTGGTCAGGTCCATCAACACCTCGCTGATCGCGCTGCTGCCCGTCGCCGCGATCCTGGCGGTCAGCGTGTTCCTGCTCGGCAATGGCGAGCTGAAAGACCTGTCCCTGGTGCTGTTCGTCGGCATGCTGTCCGGCACGTATTCCTCGATCTGCATCGCCACCCCGGTGCTGGCCGACCTGAAGGAGCGCCAGCCCGAGTTCAGGCAGCTGCGCAAGCAGATCGCCCAGCGGGCTGGCAGCGCCAAACGGCAGGCGAAGGTGGCGGTTGGTAATGCCACTGGTGCCGGCGCGGTGGTGCAGGACGGGGCCGAGGTACCGGAGCCGCCTGCTGAGGCCGTCGAGCCGGAGGCCACGCCCGTGGCGGCAGCGCGCCCAGCAGGAGGTTCGGGCGGGCCCCGGGCGGGATCCGGGCCGCGCCAGCAGCCAAGGCGGGCAAGCGCATCGCAGCGCCGCCCGTCAGGCAAGAAGAAGCGCAGGTAGCCGCTTGTCCGGAACCAGGGCTGACCTGGGCGGCTCGGCCGCTCCCGGCGGTGGCCGCGGCACGTCGGTCAGCGGGAGCCCGGTAGACATCGCGGCCGTGTTGCGCCGGCTGGTCAGGGACGTCCCCGACTATCCGCAGCCGGGCGTGGTCTTCAAGGACATCACCCCGCTGCTGGCCGACGCCGCGGGATTCGCGGCCGTGGTCGCAGCGCTCGCGGCCGGCCACGCGCGGGTCGACAAGGTAGCCGGGATCGAGGCCAGGGGGTTCATCCTCGCCGCACCGGTCGCCTGCACACTCGGGGTCGGCTTCGTGCCGGTGCGCAAGCTCGGCAAGCTCCCTGGTCCGACCATTGCGGAGACCTACGCGCTCGAGTACGGCACCGCCACAGTGGAGGTCCACGCCGACGCGTTCAAGCCGGGGGAGCGGGTGCTGATGATCGACGACGTGCTCGCCACCGGCGGCACGGCGGCGGCAACCGCCCGGCTGATCAGGCGCTCAGGCGCCGAGGTCGTCTCGCTGGGGGTCCTCATCGAGCTCGGCTTCCTCGGCGGCCGGGCCAGGCTGCCTGACCTGCATATCCGGTCGCTTCTCAGCCTTTAGCCCGCTCGCCTTCGCAACCGCGACTTTCCGGCCAGCCCGCTGCGGCGGGCCTCGCTTGCGGGAACACGGACGCGGATACACTGGTTGCTTCAACTGACGCGAGGAGCGGCAGTGGCCGGTGACGTAGCAACGGCCGGGAAGGCCGGCAGCGGAGTCACCCAGGAGGCCGCGGGGCGTAGCCCTGATGAACGTGATCTGCCCGTGGCTGGCAATGGGGTGACCCCGCCATTTGGCGCGCCCGATGGCCAGCCAGGATCCGACGGACAAACCGGTTCCGGCGGCCAGACCGCGACAGATACCGCGAACTCGCCCACGCGGTCGATGCCGCGTGACCTCGCCACCGCCGAAGGCTTCGGTCCGCCGCCAGGTGCTACCGGTCACGCCGGGGTCAGGCGCCGCCTCGGCCGGTTCACCTCGCCTCGCGGCGGCGGCGTCAACCCGGTGCTCGAGCCGCTCATCAAGACCGTGCGCTCCACCCACCCCAAGGCCGATATCAAGCTGATCGAGCGGGCTTACGACGTGGCGGCGAAGTGTCACGCTAACCAGTCGCGCAAGAGCGGTGACCCTTACATCACGCACCCGCTGGCGGTGGCCACGATCCTGGCCGAGCTCGGCATGAATCACGAGACACTGTGTGCTGCGCTGCTGCACGACACCATCGAGGACACCGCCTACACCCTCGATGAGCTTCGCCGCGAGTTCGGCGACGACATCGCGTCGCTCGTTGACGGCGTGACGAAGCTGGACAAGGTCAAGTACGGTGAGGCCGCCCAGGCCGAGACCGTTCGCAAGATGGTCGTCGCGATGTCGCGCGATATCCGGGTGCTCGTCATCAAGCTGGCCGACCGGCTGCACAACATGCGGACGCTCCGTTACCTCCCCAGGCCCAAGCAGGAGCAGAAGTCACGGGAGACGCTGGAGATCTACGCTCCGCTCGCGCACCGGCTCGGGATGAACACGGTCAAGTGGGAGCTTGAGGATCTCGCCTTCGCGACCCTTTTCCCCAAGCGCTACGACGAGATCGCCAGGCTGGTCTCGGAGCGCGCACCGCGCCGCGAGGCGTTCATCCAGGAGGTAATCGAGGAGGTCTACGCCGACCTGCGGGAGGCGAAGATCAAAGCACGGGTGACCGGCCGCCCGAAGCATATGTACTCGGTCTACCAGAAGATGATCGCCAGGAATGTCGGCTTTGACGAGATCCACGACCTGGTCGGCATCAGGGTCCTCGTCGACACCGTGCGCGACTGCTATGCGGTGCTTGGGTCCGTGCACGCCCGGTGGAACCCGGTTCCAGGGCGGTTCAAGGACTACATCGCGATGCCGAAGTTCAACATGTACCAGTCGCTGCACACGACGGTGATCGGCCCTGGCGGCAAGCCCGTGGAGCTGCAGATCAGGACCTGGGGCATGCACCGGCGGTCCGAGTACGGGGTGGCCGCGCACTGGAAGTACAAGGAAGAGGTCGCGACCGGCCGGAGTCCGTCCGACCTGGACTGGCTCAGGCAGCTTGTCGACTGGCAGCGCGAGACCGCCGACCCGGCGGAGTTCCTCGAGTCGCTGCGGTTCGAGGTGGGCAGCGCCGAGGTATACGTGTTCACCCCGCGCGGCGAGGTCATCGCGCTGCCCCAGGACGCCACTCCGGTGGACTTCGCCTACGCGATCCACACCGAGGTTGGCCACCGCACCGTCGGCGCCAAGGTCAACGGGCGGCTCGTCTCGCTCGAATCGCCGTTGTCCAACGGCGAGACCGTGGAGATCCTCACCTCCAAAGCAACCGACGCCGGTCCCAGCCAGGACTGGCTCGGCTTCGTCAAGAGCGCCAGGGCGCGCAACAAGATCAAGCACTGGTTCTCCAAGGAGCGCCGCGAGGCCTCAGCCGACACCGGCAAGGCGATGATCGCGAGGACCATGCGCAAGCAGGGCCTTCCGCTACAGCGGCTCGCCACGGCTGACGCGCTCCAGGCGATCGCGATGGAGCTGCGCTACCCGGACCTGGCCGGGCTGTACGCGGCCGTCGGCGACGGTCACGTCAGTTCGCAGTCGGTGGTGTCCAAGCTGGTCAGGTCGGCTGGCGGGCTCGCTGGAGCCCAGGAGGACCTGGCCGAGGCCACCGTCCTGACCAGGCCCACGAGTCCGAGGCCGGTTACCGGTGACTCAGGCGTAACGGTGGAAGGTGCCGCGGATGTCTGGGCCAGGCTGTCCAAGTGCTGCACGCCAGTGCCTGGCGATAAGATCATCGGCTTCGTGACCAGGGGGAACGGAGTATCGGTCCACCGCACGGACTGCATCAACATCTCGCACCTGATCGAGTCGGAACCCGAGCGAATGGTCAAGGTCGTCTGGGCCCCGCGGGAGAGCTCGCGCTTCCTGGCTGCCATCCAGGTCGAGGCCCTGGAC
>DASWGE010000298.1:0-3153 GCA_036393895.1 Streptosporangiaceae bacterium
TTCGACGGGCAGGATGTCGTCGACGCTGCTCGTGACTACGCACAGCACATCCCGATCCGCGTCATCGCCGACATGCTCGGCTTCCCTCAGGAGGACGGTCCGCGGTTCCGTGAGTTCGTCGAGAACACCCTCGAGGGCATCAACGTGCCGCCCGAGGAACGGATCGCGCGGATGTCGTTGCTATTCGACTACCTGCTCGAGCAGATTCACGACCACCTCGACAAGCCCCGCGAAGATCTCACCACCTTCCTCATCGACGCGGAGCTGTACGGCCGCAAGCTCGAGGCAGACCATGTGGCCGGCACGATGGCCCTGCTGCTCATCGCCGGCATCGACACGACGTGGAGCGCGATCGGCTCGTCGCTCTGGCACCTCGCGAGGACTCCGCAGGACCGGGAGCGGCTTATCGCCGAGCCCGGGCTGATGCCGACGGCGACGGAGGAGTTCCTCCGGGCCTACGCCCCGGTGACGATGGCACGACTGGTGAAGGATGATATGCACTGGCACGGCGTCGACATGAAGGCCGATGACTGGATCCTGCTGTCGTTCCCAGCGGCCAATCGTGACCCGGCGCAGTTCGATCGCGCGGGTGAGGTTGTCATCGACCGCGAGATCAACCGGCACGCCGCGTTCGGCCTGGGCATCCATCGGTGCGTAGGTTCGCACCTCGCGCGCATGGAGCTCCGGGTCGCCCTCGAAGTCTGGCTCGAGCGGATTCCTCAGTTCACCCTCGCCGATCCGTCGGCTGTGAGCTGGTCCGCCGGTCAGATCCGCGGACCGCGCGCCCTCCCCCTCCGCATCGGCTGATCCCCCACCGCGGCCGCGCGGCACCTAGTGGCCGCGAGTTCCAGGCCGCCTGCCGATCGTGGCCTGAACACGTTCAAAAAGTCCTGGCGGGGTATGGACTTACGCGGCTCGGCGCCGCCATACTTGAACATGTTCAACACTTTTGCCGACTGGAGGCGACCAATGAACATCGTCGGCACCTATCTCCTCTACCTGCTGATCAGCACTGGGCTCACCGTGCTGGTCGGCATCGGCCTGGCCCGCAGCGGCCGGGCGTTCCTGCTTGATGTGTTCGGCGGGAACGACACACTAGCCCGGGCAGTCAGTCGCCTGCTCGTGCTCGGCTTCTACCTCCTCAGCCTCGGCTTCGTAACGCTCACCATGCGAACCGGCGGCGACATCGGCAGTGCCAGGGCCGGACTGCAACTGCTATCAGTCAAGATCGGCGAGGTGCTGCTCGTCTTGGGCGTGCTGCCGCTGGTTGCGCTGACCGCGCTGGTCAGGACCCGGCGCCGGGCACAAGACAGGCCGATGGAGCAGCCGGAGGACACGGAGCGGCTCTACAGTGACGTGCGTGGCTGACACGGCGCGGACGCCGCGAGCGGAACAGACCAGGGCCGCCATCACGGAGGCTGCCCTGGCGCTGTTTCGCGAGCGCGGCTACGAGGCGGCCACCATGCGCGCGATCGCGCAGCGCGCCGGGGTTTCCACCGGCAACGCCTACTACTACTACGGTTCCAAGGAAGAGCTCATCCAGGAGTTCTACTCGCGCAACCATGCGGCACACCTGGCCGCCACCCGCGGTGTGCTCGCCGCAGAAACCGACCTGGCTGCGCGGCTTCATGGCACGGTGCGTGCGCTGGTCGACGTCCTGATGCCGTACCACTCGTTTGCGGCGACCTTCTACAAGCACGCGGCAGAACCGGCCAGCCCGCTCAGCCCCTTCAGCCCGCAGTCGAGCCCGGCCCGGCTGGCATCGATCACGCTGTACCGGGATGTAGTGGAGGGCTCATCAGCCCGGATGGGACCGGGAGTAAGAGAGCGCCTGCCCGAACTCCTCTGGCTCTACTCGCTCGGCATCACGTTGTTCTGGGTGCATGACAACTCGGACGGCTGCGCCAAGACCTACCAGCTGATCGACGCGACTGCGCCGGTGATCGCCCAGCTGGTCGCGGCCTCGCGGCTGCCCGCACTGCGCCGCACGCTCAGAGATCTCATCGCGATCGCCGATCAGCTGTCACTGTAAGAAGCCCGCGGCCGCGCTGGCGGGTAGGCGGGGCGGCGGAAGCTGGACTCGGCGTACGGCGCGGGGCTGATGATCCGGTGCGAGCCGTTCTGGACCTGCAGCACCAGGTGCGCCAGCCCGAGCGAGGGGTCAGGCGTCGTGTCAGGAAAGCCGAGCCCGGACTGCTCGGCATTGTCCAGGAAATAGGAGCCATTCACGCCGCGGTATCGCAGGCGCCTGAGCTCCCGAGAGACGGCGGCGAAGTCTCGCGGATGCTGGACCGCCATCAAGGCGCGCGCGAGCAGGTGGATTTCGTCGAACGCGATGCCAGCGTGCGACCAGCCGGGCGGCTCCCCGTAGGCCTCGGAGTAGTCCGCCCGGAACCGGCGGCCGATCGAGTCGCTATAGGTTCCAGTAAGCGTTGCCCACACGATGCCCTCTGCATGCTGGCCCGCGGCCTCGAGGAATTCAGGCACCGACGGGGCGTAGATCGCATAGATAACGATTCCGGGAAGCCGGGCCGCCGCGAGCCGCTGGAAGGCGGCCAGTTCGCCGGCCAGGAACTGCGCGATCATGACCGCGGCGGGCTCCAGCCGTTCCAGCTCGGCGATCAGCGCTGACCAGTCCGCGCCGATCGCCGGGACCGTGCGAGCCGAGCTGATCTGCCAGCCCGACTGCTCGGCAGCGCTGACCGTGCGGGCGTTCACCATCTGCCCGCTCGGCAGGTCGGTGTCCACGAACGCGATCCGCCGGCTCGGCGGCTGCCAGCCGCGAGCGCATTCATGGTCAAGGAACCTGATGAATCCGGGACCGTAGTTCACTTCGGTCGGGCACACCTGGAACACATTGCGGAAGGCCGCACCGTTGTCCCTGACGATCTCTGCCTGGGATTGCGATGTCATCGCGTGTACGTACGGCGCGCCGTACTCGGCTGCGAGCCTGGCGGCAACGTTCTCCGGGAACACGTAGCCAGAGGTAAGCGCGTCGACATCGGAATCGAACAGCCGCCGAAAGGCACGTTCGACGCCGTCGGGCGAGAATATGTCCACGTCGACGACGACCTGCTCGATCAGCCGCCCGCCGATGCCGCCCCTGGCGTTGATCTCGGCGATCGCCAGCGCTGAGCCCTTGACCATCTGCTG
>DASWGE010000299.1:0-2311 GCA_036393895.1 Streptosporangiaceae bacterium
ATGATCACGTCCTTCTTGCGGTCGGAGATCACCAGGTACTCGTCCGGATCGAGATGACCCTCATCGCCCGTGTGGAACCAGCCGTCCACCAGGACCTTGGCTGACTCGTCCGGCTGCTCCCAGTAGCCGGCGAACACATGATTTGACCTGGCCAGGATCTCGCCGGCGCCGTCGGTCGCGATCTGCACGCCAAACGCCGGCGCGCCTGCCCTCGACTGCCGCTTCGCCCGCTCGGCGCTGGGCAGGCCGTCCCACTCGGCGGGCCGCCGGTTGATGGTGAGCAGCGGCGCGGTCTCGGTCAGGCCGTAGATCTGGATGAACTCCCAGCCGAGTTCCGCCTCGACGCGCTCGATTGTCTTCGAGGGCGGCGGCGCACCGGCGACTACGATGCGGACCAGGTCCCGGCCGGGCACGTGCTCGCCGGCCGAGCGCCTGGCGGCAGCCGCGTCCAGGATCGCGGCGACCACGGCCGGGGCACCGCACATCAGCGTGACGCCGTGCTCGTCAATGCGGCGCAGCAGCTCCTCGCCGTCAATCTTGCGCACTACGACCTGCGGCACGCCCATCGCCGTCACGGCGTACGGCATTCCCCAGCCGTTGCAGTGGAACATCGGCAGCGTGTGCAGGTACACGTCCCGGTCGGTCACCGTCGCGTGCCAGCCGAACATCGCGGCGTTCAGCCAGCAGTTGCGATGAGTCAGCTGCACGCCCTTGGGCCGTGCCGTCGTGCCGCTGGTGTAGTTGATGCTCGCGGTCGCGTCCTCGTCCGGCTCCCAGGACGCAGGCTCGGCGTCGTCGGAAGCCTCGGCGAACAGCTGCTCGTCGTCCACGCCGTCGAGCACGATCCGGTGCCTGGCCTTGACGTCCCGCAGCGTCTCGTCAGACTCGGGGTCGACCAGCAGCACCGACGCACCGGAATGCTCGACGATGTAGCTGACCTCGTCGGCGTTCAAGCGGAAGTTGACCGGCACGAGCACCCGGCCGAAGCCGCTGATCCCGTAGAACGAGATGCCGAACCTCGCGGCATTCGGGCTGACGATCGCGACCCGCTCACCGTGACCGACGCCCATCTGATCAAGCGCGATGGCAAGCCCGCGAGCGCGGCGCTCCAGCGAGCGGTAGGTAATCGTGCCGAGGGTTCCGGCCGTTCCCGGCTCGTCGATCAGCGCCGGCCGGTCGGGATAGACCAAGGCGCCTCTGCGGAGAAAGTCGGAAATGGTCAGCGGCACCTTCATGGTCAGCTCCCGGTGATGGACGATTCCCCGATACTGCGCCAGAGCCTGCTCCGCAGGCAACCCGGATCGGGATCGACCCATCGCGGCGTCATTCGAGATCCTGCCGTGCCAGCATCGGACGGGTGAGGACCCTGAGGATTCTTCCCGGTTTGCACACCAGCCCGTTGCTGCTCGCGCTTGTCGCGACGCTGCTGGCGGCCTGCAGCGGTGCGGCGGCCGCGCCAGCCGCGGCGCCGTTGTCCGCTACGCGCGGCCCGGCAGCCACGCTGGCGAGCTGCCCGCTCTTACCTGCCAACAACATCTGGAACACCGACATCTCGAAGCTGCCCAAGGACAAGCACAACTCCGCCTGGCTGCGCAGCATGAACTCGGCCTCGACGTATCTGCACCCCGACTTCGGCCCTTCCGGCGGCTACCCGTACGGCATCCCGTAACACCGTGGTCAAAAGCTCGCATCCGCTGGTGCACGTCTCGTTCACGTACGCCAGCGAGAGCGACCTCAGGCGCTATCCGTTCGGCCGGGACACGCGGATCGAGGGCGGTCAGAACGCGGGCGGTGACCGGCCTGCGCTGATGCTGGACAAGAGCTCCTGCACCCTCTACGAGCTGTACAACGCGAGGTTCGGCAGCCGGGCGAGGGCCGGCTCAGGGGCGATCTGGAACCTCCGGTCCAACCAGCTGCGCCCGCCGGGTGGACATCGGCCGACGCCGCCGGCCTGCCGATCCTGCCCGGGCTGCTGAACTACGGGCAGGTGAAGCGCGCGGTGCAGACCAAGACTCCGATCAGGCACGCGATCCGCTTTACTGCCGACCGAACCAGGTCCGCTTATATCTGGCCGGCCCGCCACCAGGCGGGAAACGGCGGAAGCATGAACCTGCCGGCGATGGGGGCGCGGTTCCGGCTGAAGCTGAGCTTCAACGTCGCTGGTTACTGCCACAACTCGTCGAGTTGCTCAAGGGAATACCGGCGCGCGACTTCCAGGCCGTGAACGAGAGCTGCCTGATCTGTACGACGCCAACCATCCGCCCGCAGGCGGCGACGGGCGGATGGTTGGCGTCGTACAGATCAGGCAGCT
>DASWGE010000300.1:0-4916 GCA_036393895.1 Streptosporangiaceae bacterium
AGCTAAGTCCGAAGACAAGGATCATGATCGGCGAAACGGCAGTAGGTCCCATGACCGGTCATCAGGCGGCTGGCATTAAGGATCTGTTCGCTGGCATCAAGCACAGCAAACTGGCTGGCCTCATCTGGTTCAACAGGGACCAGACGAAGATCTCCTATGGCAAGGGCAAGCGTATCTACCACCAAGACTGGCGACTTCAAGATCATCCCGCAGCGCTCCGTGCCTTCATCAAAGGGCTGAGGGCCGATGGTTTCTTCGCTAGATTATTGACGGCGCCCATCGGCAGCCGCTGATTCCGTCCAACGGCGGGTCCGGGCACGAAGAGAATAAGATCAAGGAACCGGGATCAGCGAGCGCTGCATTCCTTTCCGGCGTGGCTACAGGCCCGTATTCCCGCTGCAGCACAACCCTGCCCGGCCGACCAGCGATGCCGCCGGGTGCGCATGAGCGACGTGAACGAGATGGTGAGACTGTCGACGGAGCCGCACGGCGTGCTGCCCCGGCGCGTCTGCTGGATCGGTGACGGGAGCGATGCAGGCCGGCCGATCATCGCTGGCCGCATCGCGGTTCCGCATGGCATGCGCGTGTATGCCACCGACAACGTGAGGACGGCGTTCCTCACCCTGAACCGGAACCATTACCACGCTGCGGGGCGTCGCAGGTCTTAAAGTATTTACACCGAAAAGAACCGCTTGTTTCCTTAATGGTCTGGTAGTAGTGTCGCAGCGTGCCCAGCGCGACCTTGGCCGGTGCGCTAGTCGGCCGCGACAGCGAGATCGCGACCCTGGTCAGCCTGGTGACGGATGTGGCTCGGGGGCGTGGCGGGTCGATCCTGATCGAGGGCGAGCCTGGAATCGGCAAGTCCGCGCTCGTCCGGGCCGTCCTGGCAGAGCCGGAGGCGGATGGCTGCCGGGCGTTCTGGGGCGCCGGAGATGAGCTGGGACAGGCGCTGCCACTACTGCCGCTGCTCGAGGGTTTAAGGGTTCGCGAGCCCTCCGCAGATCCCCGGCGCAAGACGATCGTCCGGCTCCTGCGCGGTGAGCTTGCGGCCGATCGTGGCATGGACGTGTCAGCGGCGCTGGCTGAGCAGTTGCTGGCGCTCATCGCCGAGCAATGTGCCGCACAGCCGACGATCCTGGTCATAGACGATCTTCAGTGGGCTGACCAGGCCAGCATCACGCTGTGGGGGCGGTTGGCGCGGTCTGTGCCGCAACTGCCGCTGCTTCTGATCGGCATGCTGCGTCCGGTGCCGCAGCGGGACGACTTGCTGGCGCTGCGGCGGGCAGTGCCCGATGCGGTAAGGCTCCAGCTCACCGGGCTGGCCGACGGTGCGGTAGCGGAGCTCGTAGCAGCCCTTGCCGGGGGCCAGCCGGGCGACAAGCTGCTCAAGCTCGCGGACGGAGCTGCGGGCAACCCGCTATATATCACCGAGCTCGTCGGCGCCCTGACTCGCAGTTCCAGCGTCACGATCACGGGCGCCGGGGCCGCCGAGCTAACGAACGGCTCCGCGCCACGCTCACTCTCGGCGGCAATAGCCGACCGCCTCGGCTTCGTCTCCGGCTCGGTGCGTGACGTCCTGCGCGCGGCTGCGCTGCTTGGCGTGGACTTCGCCGTGCCCGACTTGGCGATCGTTCTAGGCCGGAGCGTCGCCGATTTGGTTCCTGCCGTCGAAGAGGCACGGGCGGCCGGGGTGCTGGCTGAATCAGGATCTAGGCTCGGGTTCCGCCATCCGCTCATCCGCGCGGCCTTGTACGACGGGGTGCCGGAGCCGGTGCGCGCAGCATGGCACCGCGACGCAGGGCGCGCCCTCGCAGATGCGGGCGCGTCGGCGGACCGGGTGGCCAGGCAGCTGCTCTGGGCAGTTGGCGGACCGGGCGGCACCGCCGAGCCTGTGGACGAATGGATACTGAACTGGCTGGCCCGCACCGCGGAGTTGCTGGTCCGCCAGGCCCCCCGCGTCGCGGCTGGACTCCTCCGGCAGGCCGTCGCGAGCTCTCCGACTGGCTCGGCTCAGCATGACGGTTTTGCGGGCCGGCTTGCTGACGCGCTTTATCGCGTCGGTGATGCGGCCGGGGCCGAGCAGGTGGCGAACCGCGCGCTTGCCCATGCCGTCGAGCCCGACCTCATCGTTGACTTGCACTGCACGCTCGCGCAGTGCCGGATGCGGGTCGGTCGTTCGGCCGAGTCCATCGCCGCGCTGAACCAGGCCCTGGCATCTCCGGGGATTACGGACCGGCATCGCGCACGGCTCCTCGTGCTCGCAGCACGGACGCACAGCAGCCTGGGCGAGGCGGAGAAGGCGGGCCAGGTCGCCGCCACCGCGCTCGCGACGGCCTCGCAAACGGGTGACAACTGGGCGATGGGCTGGGCACTGCACGTGCTCACCATCGTTACCGCGGTGCAAGGACAGATGGCAGCGGCACTACCGCTATTCGACCGGGCGCTGACCGTGACGCAGGCCGACCCGGGGCTGACTGATCTGTGGCTGCTGCTGCAGATCAACAAGGCCGTCGCGCTGGGCAGCCTGGACCAGTACGACGCGGCCTTCGCCGCAGCTCGGCAGGCACAGAACCTCGCGGACCAGGTCGGCACCGTCGTACGGCTGGCCCAAGCGCACAGCGCGCTCGGCCAGCTGTTCTTCGACACGGGGCGCTGGGACGACGCCCTGGCAGAGGTGGAGACGCTGCACGAAGACCTCAAGGAACCCGCTGCGGCGTGCTGCGATCTTGGTGTCGCGGCCGCAATTCGCTTCCATCGCGGCGAGATCAGCGCGGCGCGCCGCGACCTCGCCGCAGCTATCCCGCACGCTGAGCGGCTCGGCAATCGGGTCATCCCGCCGCTAGCGCTAGCCCGCAGCCTGGACTGCGAGCATGCGGACGCTCTACCGGAAGCCCTGGCTAAGCTCACGGCCGGAATCGCCGACAACTCCGAAGAGCTCGAGGAGATCGAGAACCTGCTTGCCGATGCGGTCCGGCTGGCCGCCAGCGTCGGTGACGTGGGCACTGCCAAAGCCCTCGCCGACCACGCGGCTGCGCTCGCCGCCGAAGCGGAGACGCCCCGCCGGCAGGCGAACGCTCTGTACTGCCAGGGCCTTATTGACCACGATGCCGCCCAGCTGCTAGAGGCAGCCAAACGTTATGCCGACGCCAGCCGGCCCCTACTCAGCGCCAAGGCGCTGGAGGCGGCGGCCGCGGAATTCATCGGCACCGACAATCGCGACCAGGCACGAGCCGCGTTCACCCGCGCGCTTGAGAGCTACAGCTCATTCGGTGCTGCCGCGGATGTGGCCCGGCTGCAGGCCAGGTTCCGGCCGTACGGCATCCGGCGGGGCCCGAGCGCGAAGCACCGGCAGGCGCGCAGCGGGTGGGACAGTCTCACGCCGACCGAAACGAACATCGCCGCACTCGTCGGAGAAGGGATGTCGAACCCGGAGATCGCGGTCCGCCTGTTCCTGTCCAGGCGCACTGTCGCGACCCACGTTTCGCACATTCTGCAGAAGCTCAACGTCAACTCGCGGATAGATATCGCCCGCGAGGCAGCTCTGCGCACCAAGGCGACGAGGTAATCGCGGTCCGCCGGCGGTTGGCCGGGCCGCCGGTTCCGCGCGTGCCGGAGGGTACAACGATTACCGGCGGTCGTAGGAATCGCGCTCGGGACCGAACTCATCGTTGTGCTCGTCATCGGTCTCTAGCGCGAGCGTAAAGTAGACGGCCTTGCCAGCTGGGGTCCGGTAATATCCCCAGTCGGTCGACAGGCTGGCGACCAGCATCAGGCCCCGGCCGGCCTCCGCGTCGACCGGCGCTTCAATCTGTACCGGCCAGGACCGCGACGTGTCATGAACGTAGACCCGCAGATGGCCGCAGGAGCACGTGACGAAGAGCTTGACCGTCTCGCCCGCCTCGTACCGGATGGCATTGGCTACCAGTTCGCTCGTGAGCAGCGCCGCCACATACGGGTCGACGGGTACGCCCCAGGCGTCGATGGCTGCCCGGACATGGCTGCGTGCTTCGGCCGCAGCGGCAGGTCCTGCCGCGAGCGAGAGGCGGAGCGGCCGTCGCACGGCCGGGCGGATCGGCGCGATCGTGTTCACCTGAGATTCCTTGCCGAGCGGGTTGAGCCGGCATGGCCGCGCAACTCACACCTGCGCGGCCCGCCCGGTCGATCCGGTCGAACTCCTGGCGCTGGATCGTGGCCGGGATTGCACTACAAATGCTGCTGACACTTTCAGGTAGAGACATCGGTCGGCTGACTGATATTTAGAGTTGTGACCGCCGTGAGCCCGAGCAGTCGCCGCCGGGCCCCGGTGAGAAGGTGCTGTGTATGGCCGGGTACGGCAACGGTTTGCGGCGCGCGATCATGCTCTCGGGCGTACTCGCGCTCGCAGCGGGCGCGTGCGACGCCAACCGCGCAGGCGGCCATGATGTCGCGCTCAAGCACGCCCATGCCGTGGCGACCCCGCTGCACCACCGCAGCGAGAGCCCTGTGGTCCAATTCGTAGTCGAGTCGAGCGGAGACTTGCTGATCCATAGCCCAGTCTGGGAGCGGGCGCTGGTCCTTGGTGGTGGCCGCCATTACAATTTCGCTCCCTTGCTCGCCAGAATCAAGCCCTACGTCCGGCGCGCGGACCTTGCCCTGTGCCATGTCGGGACGCCAATGACGCCGGCTTCGCCCACCAGCTACCCGGTGTTCAACACGCCGCCCGAACTCGCCACCGCAATCCATCAGACGGGGTGGCGCGCTTGCTCGACGGCTTCGAATCACACCCTTGATCAAGGGGGTTACCGACAGAACTGTCGGTGTCGTACCGACAGAACTGTGGCGGTGACCTTGTTGTGATTGTTGCGGGGTGGTCTGACACTTCGGCGCTGTGGGTGGAGGAGTCCTGGTTGCCCGTTGTTGTGGGGTGGCTGGCTGGG
>DASWGE010000301.1:0-3363 GCA_036393895.1 Streptosporangiaceae bacterium
GCCGAGGAGTTCGACGGCAGGTAGATGACGTGAACCTTGGTCGGCTCCGCGGTCTGGGCGGCCAGCATGCCCTCCCAGGCCGACTGGTTGAATGACTTGTCGTGGACGCCACCGATGTCGGTGACCATGCACGCCTTGAACTTGGCGGCGGTAGGCGTATTGCTTTTAGCGGCCGGCTTAGCACAGCCTGCCGCTAGCAATGCCAGCACGCTCACTGCGGCGGCCGCCCTGACTATCCCTCTCACGGTACCTCCTCTGCGGGCGGCCCTGCTGCCGCCGAAATCCACCGGCTTGTCGACCCGGCCCGGCCGGCCAAAGGCGCGAGAACCCACCGAGTCCCCCCCGGGATGATCAGGAATCTATTACCGTCACGAGTGATGCGGAAGCGGCTAATCACGACTGCCCAGGGCCGTTGTGAAATCGATACACGCACAACCCGCGTAACTCGTAACGAACCACGCAAGCTTAATATATCGGACGGAGTGACCTGGTGAGCATCGACTGGCCCGCGCTGCGGGCGGCCGCGAAGGCGGCGGCGGGCCACGCGTACGCGCCGTATTCACGCCTGCGGGTTGGTGCCGCTGGGCAGGCGTCCAACGGCACGGTAGTGACCGGCTGCAACGTGGAGAACGCAAGTTTCGGGCTCACCTTGTGCGCCGAATGCGGCCTGGTCAGCGCGCTGCACACGGCCGGCGCCGGCCGGCTCGTCGCGGTCAGCGTGGTCGCGGCCGACGGCGCGCCGCTCGTTCCGTGCGGACGGTGCAGGCAGCTGCTGCTTGAGGCAGGCGGCGCCGGGCTGCTAATCGACTCCGACGACGGGCCGCGCAAGCTCAGCGCCCTGCTTCCTGACGCGTTCACGGGTACCGACCTGGCGGAGCGGCGGGATCGGATTGCCTGACGCGGTTGACCTGATCAGGGCCAAGCGCGACGGTCTGCCGCTGGCCGAGGCCGACATCGCCTGGCTGATCGACGCCTACACCAGGGGTGTCGTCGCGGACGAGCAGATGTCCGCGATGGCGATGGCGATCTTCTTCCGCGGGATGCGGCCGACCGAACTGCGGGCGTGGACCGACGCCATGATCGGTTCTGGCCAGCGGCTCGACCTGAGCGCGGTTCCGGCACCGACTGTCGACAAGCACTCGACCGGCGGCGTCGGCGACAAGGTGTCCCTGATCCTGGCCCCGCTGGTGGCTAGTTGCGGTGCCGCCGTGCCGCAGCTTTCCGGCCGGGGTCTCGGCCACACGGGCGGCACCCTGGACAAACTCGAGGCCATACCGGGCTGGCGTGCGGGCCTGACCCCGAGCGAATTTGTTCATCTCCTGTCGACGGTCGGTTGTGTCATTGCCGCCGCCGGTGACGATCTGGCGCCCGCCGACAGAAAGCTGTACGCGCTGCGCGACGTAACCGGGACGGTCGAGTCCATCCCGCTGATCGCGAGCTCGATCATGTCCAAGAAGATCGCCGAGGGTACGCAGGCGCTCGTGCTCGATGTCAAGGTCGGCAGGGGCGCGTTCATGCGGGAGCGTGATGGGGCGCGCGAGCTCGCCGCGACTATGGTGCGGCTCGGCACCGAGTCAGGGGTGCGCACCACCGCGCTGCTGACAGCGATGGACGTCCCGCTCGGTCGCGCGATCGGCAACGCCGTCGAGGTGGAGGAGTCGGTAGAGGTGCTGCGGGGCGGCGGCCCCGATGACCTGGTGGCGGTGACGCTCGCGCTGGCGCGCGAGATGCTGGAGCTGGCCGGGATCGAGGCAGATCCCGCCGAGGCGCTGGCCGACGGGCGGGCGCTCGCGAAGTACCGCGAGATGATCTCTGCGCAAGGCGGCGACCCCGATGCCGGGCTGCCGGCCGCTCAGCATGTGCAGGTCGTGCGTGCCTCAGGCTCCGGCTGGCTCCGCGATCTGGACGCGCTCGGGGTCGGGACCGCCGCCTGGCGGCTCGGGGCCGGCCGGGCGCGGAAGGAGGATCCCGTCAGCGCCGGTGCCGGAGTTATCTGCCTGGCTAAGCCGGGCGAGCGTGTTAACGAGGGTCAGCCGCTGCTCGAACTGCGCACGGATGACCCGGCGCGGTTCGCCCGAGCATTCGATGCGCTGGACGGCGCGATCGAGATCGGTGCGGAACCGCCGGTCATCAGCCCGCCGGTGCTTGAGCGCATCGGATAGTCGAGAATGGTCGCCATGCCGCCGACGCTTGACCAGATCCGCCGCGTTCCTAAGGTGCTGCTGCACGACCACCTGGACGGCGGGCTCCGCCCGGCCACGATCGTCGATCTGGCGGAGCAGAACGGCTACCTGGGCCTGCCCACATCCGACCCGGCCGAGCTCGGGAGCATGATCAGCGCTGCTGCCGCCGAGCACGGCAGCCTCGAGCTCTACCTGGAGACGTTCAAGCATACGGTCGAGGTCATGCAGACGCGCGACTCGCTGATCCGGGTCGCTGCCGAGTGCGCCGAGGATCTCGCGGCCGACGGCATCGTCTACGCCGAGGTCCGGTTCGCACCCGAACTGCATGTGACGGCCGGGCTGAGCCTTGACGAGGTGGTCCAGGCGGTACTCGAAGGGTTCGCCGCCGGCAGCTCAGGGCGGGGTATCAGGATCTACGGGCTGCTGACGGCGATGCGGACGGCGGCCAGGTCGCTGGAGATCGCTGAGCTCGCGGTCAGGTACCGGGACGAGGGGATCGTCGGCTTCGACATCGCGGGCGCCGAGGCGGGCAACCGGCCAAGCAGGCACCTGGACGCGTTTCAGTACGTGGCCAGGGAAAACTTCCACATCACCATTCACGCAGGCGAGGGATTCGGGCTGCCGTCGATCTGGGAGGCGGTCCAGTGGTGCGGCGCCGAGCGGCTCGGTCATGGCGTCCGGATCATCGATGACATCACGGTGCTGCCGGACGGGACGGCCGAGCTGGGCCGTTTGGCCAGCTTCGTGCGCGACCGGCGGATCCCGCTGGAGATGTGCCCGACGTCCAACGTGCATACCGGCGCCGCGCCGTCGATCAAGCAGCACCCGATCGGGCTGTTGCGGCGGCTGTCATTCCGGGTCACGGTCAACACCGACAATCGTCTGATGAGCGGGGTCACCCTGTCATCGGAGTTCGCGGCGCTCTGCGAGGCGTTCGGTTACGGCTGGTCCGACATCCAGTGGCTGACCATCAACGCGATGAAGAGCGCGTTCGCGCCGTTCGACGAGCGGCTGGAGTTGATCAACACGGTGATCAAGCCCGGGTTCGCCTCCGCCATGGCGCCACCGGTCACGAGCCGCCCTGCCGTCGGCGGCCGCTGGTCCTGACCTCCCGAGCCCTGCGCACCGCGATATCAGCTGACGTCATGGACGCTCTGTTCCGTCAGGTCGGGTGCGTGCC
>DASWGE010000302.1:0-21276 GCA_036393895.1 Streptosporangiaceae bacterium
GGACAGCGCGAACAGGTGCGCGGGCAGTACGACGATCGCCAGCTGATCACGCAGCCAGGGCAGCGCGAACAGGCCGGCGAACACGCTGGCCAGCGCCAGCACCATCAGGCCGCGCCAGCCAGCCAGCGGTCGGGCGAGCGCGGCTAGCACGACCAGGCTCATCGCGACAGCGACGATCGTTGCGCTCGTCCGGGCCGAGCCGAGACCGAGTCCGAGGCTGCGGATGGTGAGGAAGGCGCTGAACGACGCCGCCGCGATCATGATGCCAGCCGGGATGGCGAAGCGAATCGCCCGGGCGAGAAAGCCAGGCGAGACGCGGCCGGCATTGGGCGCCAGCGCGAGGAAAAAGGCGGGCAGGCCGATGCTCAGCGTGGAGATGATGGTCAGGTGCCGGGGATAGAACGGGTAAGGAACGGCGGCGATCGCGACTGCGAGCGCAATCAGCACTGAGTAGGCGGTCTTGGTCAGGAACAGCCTGGAAACGCGGTCGACGTTGCCAATGACCCTCCGGCCCTCCGCGACGACCCGCGGCAGCGTCGCGAACGCGTCGTCGAGCAGCACGAGCCGCGCGACGCCGCGGCTGGCCGGCGTGCCTGAGCCCATCGCGATCCCGACGTCGCAGGCTTTCAGCGCCAGAACGTCGTTGACGCCGTCGCCCGTCATGGCGACGACGTGGCCATGACCCTGCAGAGCGCCGACAATTGCCCGCTTCTGCTGCGGCGTGACGCGGCCGATCACGGTCGCGTCCCGCACGGCGGCCGCCAGTTCGTTGGCGTCCTGCGGTAGCTCCCGCGCGTCGAGTACATGCCCGGCCCCGGCGTCGGCCCTGCGCAGCCCGAGCCTGCGCGCGATCGCCGCGACCGTTGCCGGATGATCACCGGAGAGCACCCTGACCGAGACTCCCTGGCTGGCGAAATAGTCCAGTGTGGCCTGCGCGTCCGGCCTGAGCCGCTCTTGCAGAGTGACGAGTGCAACCGGCTTGGTCCCGGCGAGGAACGATTGTCCGCCGTCCGGCAGGCTCGTCTGGCCGTCGGCGTGCGCGCCCGCCAGAATGCCCAGCTGCTCGCCGTGCCCGTCCGCCCTGGCGAGCAGCAGCACCCGGTACCCCTCGCCAGCGAGGTTGGCGGCCTGGTCCATGATGCCGTGGTCGTTGCCCTGGCCGTCGCCGGCGCCGCGGCCGTCCCTCCGGGCCGCCGCGAGGATCGTGTCGGGGGAACCGATGAGCCAGGTTCCCTTGCCGTCGTAGCTGGCTGCGCTCCACTTGCGGGCCGATGAGAACGCGACGACCTGACTCGGGTCCCAGCCCGGGTCCGCGAATCCATCGGCCAGCGCCCGCATGGTGGCATTGGGCCGCGATTCGGCGGCGGCCAGCGCCCCGAGAGCCGCCTCTGCCTCCCCTTCCGCGCTGGCATCGGTCCCGATCTTGATCACCGAGACGACATGCATGCTGCCCTGCGTGAGCGTTCCCGTCTTGTCACAGCAGACCACGTCCACCCTGGCCAGCCCCTCGATCGCGGGCAGATCCTGCACCAGCACCCGGCGCGCCGCCAGCCGCACGACGCCGACAGCCATCGCCACGCTGGTCAGCAGCACGAGGCCTTCCGGCACCATGCCGACCAGGCCGGCGACGGATCCGCGCAGCGCGGCATCGACCGTCTGGCCAGACTGGAGCTGTCTGAAGACGAGCAGAACGCCGACCGGGACCAACAGCCAGCTGATCCACTTCAGCAGCAGGTTAATGGCGTTGCGGATCTCTGACCTGGCCGGGGAGTAGCTGCGGGCCTGGTCGGAGAGCTTCGCGGCGTACGATGCCGGTCCCACCGCGGTCGCCCTGATCCGCCCGCTGCCTGCTACGACGAAGCTGCCGGACAGGACATCGCCGCCCAGCTGCTTGACGACCGGATCGGCCTCGCCGCTGAGCAGGGACTCGTCGACCTCCAGGCCGCCGGAGGACAGCACCAGGCCATCGACGACAACCTGATCGCCAGACTGCAGTTCAACAACATCGTCGAGAACTACCTCAGCGGCGGGAATCTGCCTGACGACGCCGTCGCGCAGCACCGCGGCTGTCGGGGCGTTCAGCACGGTGAGCCGGTCCAGTGTGCGCTTCGCTCGCAGTTCCTGGACTATCCCGACCCCGCTGTTGGCGATCAGTACCAGGCCGAACAGGCCATCTTGCAGCGGCCCGACGATGGCGATCACCACGAAAAGCCCGCCGAGG
Source organism: Streptosporangiaceae bacterium (assembly GCA_036393895.1). Classification (GTDB taxonomy): domain Bacteria; phylum Actinomycetota; class Actinomycetes; order Streptosporangiales; family Streptosporangiaceae; genus Chersky-822. The sequence goes on from DASWGE010000302.1 coordinate 2,222, forward strand.
ATGGCGTTGAACCTGGTGGCGATGTTCGCGACCAGGATCTGGCTGACGGTCCTCGTCGGCTGCCGTCCCTGATCGTTGACGTGACCCGCCGCGATCTGCTCGGCGACCTGGGCGTGGCTGAGGCCGGTCCTTTCCAGGCTCGCTTGTCTCCCCGCTGACCCCTGGTTCATCTACCTATCTTCGTGTACAGCCGGACCAGTCAGACCCGCCACTCGGCCACCGGGGCGAACCAGCCGGTTAAGCCAGGGCGAGGAACAGCCGCTCAAGCTCCTCGATAGTCATCGCCGACTGCCCCTTCAGGCACTGACCCATGTTGCTCGCGACGATCTTGAAGCCAGCCCGGTCAAGGGCTCGCGACACCGCCGCGAGCTGGGTGACGACATCACGGCAACCGCGGCCGTCCTCCACCATCGCGATAACGCCCGCCAGCTGGCCCTGAGCACGCCGCAGCCGGTTGAGCACAGCGGCTCGCGCTTCATCTTGCACAGCGGTCATGTCTTGCGCCGTCTTACGCGTCGGCCGGGGTGCCGGTCGCCTGCTTCGCGCTGATTCCGGCCTTCACTTCGTCCATGTCCACCTCGCGGGCCTGGCTGATCAGCTCCTCGAGCGAGGCCTCGGGCAGCGCGCCGGGTTGTGCGTAGAGGATCACCTGGTCCCTGATAATCATCAGGGTCGGGATGGATGCGATGCCGAACGCCTGCGCCAGGTCTGGCTGGGCCTCGGTATCAACCTTGGCGAAGACCAGGTCAGCGTGCGTCTCCGACGCCCGCTCGAAGATCGGCCCGAACATCCGGCACGGCCCGCACCACGATGCCCAGAAGTCGACCAGAGCCAAGCCGGCTTCGCCGACCACGGAATCGAAGTTCTCCGCCGTTAGTTCCACCGTTGCCACTGCCCAGACCTCCGTCCGCACGCGCATCGCTCCTTGCGATACCCCATGGGGCATGTAACCGACGGTCAGGTAGTCGCATTCCCCTGTCCGGGACCTAGGGCCTTCGAAGCAGCTGCCAATGACCCTGCCGATCACTGGCCGCTCAGGTGAGGGTCAGAGGTGCGGACCGTTGACCTGGCCAGCGACACGCGGACAGCGGTACTGCTTGCTCGCTGCGGCCCCAGCGCTCCTGGCCCGCGGCAGCGAAGGGAGGCACAGGGATGCTGAAGCTTCTGGCGAATGACGGGATCTTGCGGCGCATCGTCGAATCCGCGACCGCCGCCCCGTCAATTCACAACACGCAGCCATGGCAGTTCACGGTCGTCGCTGACGATCTGCTTGAGGTACGGGCGGACCCTGGCCGGACGCTCTGGGTCGGCGACCCGCGCGCGAGGGCACTGTACCTGAGCTGCGGCGCAGCCCTCTTTAACATCAGGACAGCGATCCGGATGACCGGTTTCAACCCGCGGGTGTGGCCTCTTCCGCGGCCCGAGTTCGATCCGGCGGCCATCGCGGCCGTCCAGGCGGAGCCGGGACGGCCGCCGACGTTCGCCGAGCGCGAGATGTACGAGGCGATCTGGCAGCGGCACACGAATCGCGACCCGTTCACTGCGGAGCTGATCTCTGCGTCCGTACGCGAGGCTTTGGAGCAGGCGGCCAGATTCGAGTTCACCACCATGCGCATGCTGAGCAGCGGCGAGGCCGCCACGGTGCTCGATATGGCTGCCCAGGCGAGCACAGAGCTGGCGAACGACATCGACCACCGGATCGAGCTGCAGCGATGGATCGCAACGAACTCCAGCGGCGACGGCATCCCGGCCGACGCACTGCCGTCCAGGCCCAGCCGGGAGCCAGCACCGGTCCGCGGCGACCTTTCGGCGGCCTCTCCGGCAGCCATCAGGCCGACAGCCGACTACGAGAAGTTCCCGCAACTTGCCGTGCTGACCACTGGATCCGACGAGCCGGCCGACTGGATCCGCGCGGGCCAGGCGCTGCAGCGGGTTCTGCTCACCGCCACGGCGCTTGGCCTGTCGGCGTCGTTCCTGTACCAGTCGATCGAGCTCAGGGACATGCGCGGCGAGGCTGCCCCGGCATGGCCGTGGCAGGAGAACCCCCAGATGGTGATCAGATTCGGCTACGGCAAGCAGTCACCTGGCGCGCCCCGAAGGCCGCTCGATGACGTGCTCACCCGGGCAGCTGCGGCCGGCCACCGATGAGTACCGCCCGGGTGCGCACGCGGGCCTGCCCAGCCAACGCACGCACCCCTCAGGTGAGCTCCGCCGCGATCCGACCGCCGAGCGCCGCGAGCAGCTCTGCCGCCCTGGCCATGCTGGCGGCCGGGTCAGGCTCGACATCGGCCAGTGAGTACGCCGCTGCGAACCCGGCATCGGCTAGCTCGGCCGGCGAAAGCTCGACCCGGCCCGCCACTACCGCGACCGGCACTCCTCGCCGGCCGGCCGCCCTGGCGACACCGACCGGCGCCTTCCCGCCAAGAGTCTGGCGGTCCAGGCTGCCCTCCCCGGTGATCACCAGCCCCGCCCCCGCCAGAGCGGCGTCAAAGCCGATCAGGTCGAGCATCAGTTCGGCCCCCGGGACCAATTGCGCGGCGAGATAGGCCAGCGCCGCGAATCCGGTACCGCCCGCGGCCCCGGCGCCGGCCGTGTTCGCGACGTCCAGGCCCGCCACCGACCGCGTGAGCGCCGCCCAGCGCGCCAGCGCCCGCTCAAGCGTGGCCACGTCATCCGGGCTCGCGCCCTTCTGCGGCGCGAACACGGCGGCCGCGCCCGACGGCCCGAGCAGCGGATTGTTGACGTCGCTGGCGACCCGCAGGCGCGTCGCAGCGATCCGCGGATCCAGGCCGCCCCGGTCGATGGCGGCGAGGCGGCGGAGCGGCGCCCCGCCGCGCGCGAGGTTATCGCCACGTTCGTCGGTGAGGCGGACACCGAGCGCCTGCGCCATCCCGGCACCGCCGTCCGTGGTCGCGCTGCCGCCGATGCCGAGCACGATGGTCCTTGCGCCAGCGTCGAGCGCGGCCACTATGACCTGACCGACACCGTAGGTTGAGGCGCGCAGCGGCGCTGGACCTGATTCCGGCAGCCGGCGCAACCCGGCTACGCCGGCGAGCTCGATCACCGCGGTGCGGTCCCGCAGCCCGAACGTGGTTTCGACCGGCTCACCGGTCGGGCCCTCGGCGGTCGCGCCGACAGCGGCGAAACCGGCCGCCAGCGCGGCTGCCACGGTGCCGTCGCCGCCATCGGCGACGGGCACCTCCGCGATATCCAGGTCGGGCCGCGCGGCGCGCAACCCGGCCGCTAGCGCGGCGGCCACCTGTGGGGCGGTCGCGCTCCCCTTGAACTTGTCCGGCGCCACCACGACCCGCATCCGCCGACCCTAGCGGCCCATGGCGATGATCACGCGGGTGTGGCGGTTCTATCAGCCACAACCGCATGATCACGAACGGGACTCAGTCCTGATCAGCCTTCGGTGAGACCCAGGGTGGCGATCAGGGTGCGCGCGGCCACTCCCCCGGCCTCCTCGGCGATCGCCAGCGCGGTCGGAACGTCTAGGTCGTCGCGGAGTGCCGCGCTGATCGCCTTTGCCGCTGACGCCTGCGACTCGTCCCGCGAGGTCGCACCCGTGCTCCGGCCCGCCGCGCGGTAGAGCCGCTCGAGCCGCGCCGTCGCGGCGTCGAGCTCGGCCGTCGCGTAGTCCCACGGTTGCGCCCATGGCCGGTCCAGCAGGCACAGCCGCAGCGCCGCCGCCGGATGACCGGCCAGCACATCGCCGACCAGGACAAGGTTCCCGGTCGATTTGGCCATCTTCGCGCCGTCCAGGCGGACGACGCCGACCTCGAAGATCGCGCGGGCGAACGGCCGGACTCCCGTGACCGCCTGTGCCATGGCGATCTGGTAGGCGTGGTGCGGGTAGCTCAGGTCGGCCCCTCCGCTGAGCACGTCGACCGCGGGCCCGAGCACCGACAGTGACATAGCCGCACACTCGGCGTGCCAGCCAGGCCGGCCGGTCCCCCACGGCGACGGCCACCCGGGCTCGCCAACGGCGGACCGGCGCCAGACAGCCACGTCCAGCTTGTCGTCCTTGGCCGGATCATCAAGCTGCCCGCCGTACTCAGCGGCGAGCGCCTCTGCGTCGTCCCTGGTCAGACCCGCCGTCCCGGCCGTGCCCGCACCCCGGAAGTACACGCTGCCCTCGCGCGTGTAGGCCGCACCGGACTCGAGCAGCCCGGCGGCGAGCCGCACCACCTGCCCGACGTTCCGCCTGGCCCGCGGCGCGAACTGGGGTTCCCTGACGCCGAGGGCGGTCATGTCCTGGTCGAACCTGAACTGCTGCACGGAGGCGAAAGCGTCGTACGCCGAACCCGATCGCTCGGCGGCGGCGAACAGCACGTCGTCCACGTCGGTGACGTTCCTGCACAGCTGCGCGCTCACCCCGAACGCGGCGAGCACTCTGGTCAGCACGTCGACCCAGACAAATGTCGCGGCGTGCCCCAGGTGGGTGACGTCGTACGGGGTAATGCCGCAGCAGTAGATGCGTGCCCGGTCGAGAACGGGTAGATAGCTGCCGCCAAGCCGCAGGCTAGTGGTCGTGCCGTCAGTCATGACTGCCAGTATCGCGCGTACGTGGCCGGCCGCCGGCGCGCTAGGGTCGCCATCGGGCGTCCAGACCGGAAAGAACGGGAGCGCAGAGCGATGACGAAGACACCATCGAGCGGGGGGCTCGGGGGGTCGTCCCCCCGGGCAACACAGAGCGGGGGGCTCGGGGGGTCGTCCCCCCGGTCCCCCCGGCTAGCACTGCGGAGCCGGCCGGCCTGGTCGGCGCTTACCCAGCATTACGAGAAGATCAAGGCCACGCACCTGCGCGAGCTGTTCGCCAGCGACCCGAGCCGGGGCGAGCGGATGTCCGCCGAGGGGGCCGGCCTCTACCTCGACTATTCCAAGAACCGGATCACCGACGAGACGCTCGCGCTGCTCGTCGACCTCGCGGACCAGTCGGGCCTGGCCGAGCGGACTAGGGCCATGTTCGCTGGCGAGCGCATCAACACCACCGAGAACCGCCCGGTCCTGCATGTCGCCCTGCGCATGCCCCGCGACGCCACGCTGATCGTCGACGGCGTCGACGTGATTGCCCAGGTCCATGAGGTGCTCGACAGGATGGCGGCGTTCTCCCAGCGGATCAGGTCAGGCGACTGGCGTGGTTTCACTGGCCTGCCGATCACCGCGATCGTCAACATCGGGATCGGCGGATCAGATCTCGGTCCGGTCATGGCGTACGAGGCGCTGCGCTACTATGCCGACCCGCACCTTACGTTCCGTTTCGTATCAAATGTCGACTCGACGGACTTCGTCGAGGCTACCAAGGATCTTGACCCGGCCCAGACCCTGTTCATCGTCTCGTCCAAGACCTTCACGACCCTGGAGACAATCACCAACGCGACGACCGCGCGGGACTGGCTCACCAGCCGTCTCGGTGACGAGGCAGCGGTGTCGAAGCATTTCGTCGCGATCAGCACGAATGCTGAGAAGGTGGCGGCGTTCGGGATCGACACCGCGAACATGTTCGGCTTCTGGGACTGGGTCGGCGGCCGGTATTCGATGGACTCCGCGATCGGGCTGTCCACCATGATCGCGATCGGCCCCGGCAGGTTCGCCGAGATGCTTGCCGGGTTTCACGAGATGGACGAGCATTTTCGCACCGCGCCTGTGGCGGAGAGCCTGCCGGCCCTGCTCGGCCTGTTCACCGTCTGGTACACCGATTTCTTCGGCGTCGCCAGCATCGGCGTGATTCCGTATGCGCAGTACCTGAAGCGGTTCCCCGCCTACCTGCAGCAGCTGACGATGGAGTCCAACGGCAAGCACGTCAGGCAGGACGGCACGCCCGTCGACTACGCGACCGGCCCGGTCTACTGGGGCGAGCCGGGAACCAACGGCCAGCACAGCTTCTTCCAGTTGCTGCACCAGGGCACGCACCTGATCCCCATCGACTTCATCGGCTTCTACCGCTCGCTCAACCCGGTCAGGGATCACCACGACCTGCTGATGGCGAACATGTTCGCCCAGGCCCAGGCGCTGGCGTTCGGCAGGACCCGCGAGGAGGTGCTCGCCGAGGGCACCGACCCGGCTGTCGCGCCGCATCGCGTGATGGAGGGCAACCGGCCCAGTAACGTCCTGCTTGCTGAGGTCCTGACGCCGCGGCTGCTTGGCTCGCTAGTCGCGCTGTACGAGCACGCGGTTTTCACGGCGGGGACGATCTGGGACATCGACTCGTTCGACCAATGGGGCGTCGAGCTCGGCAAGGCACTCGCTGCGGCGATCATCCCGGAGCTGATCAGCGGACCGGAGCCCAAGCTCAGCCACGACTCGTCGACGAACTCGCTGATCCGCCGTTATCGGCATTACGGCGCTATTAAGGGAGCATAACTATGACCACTGAGCACCCGATGCAGCTAGGCATGGTCGGGCTCGGGCGAATGGGCAGCAACCTGGTGCGCAGGCTCATGCGCGACGGTCACCGCTGCGTCGTCTACGACGTGAACGCCTCGGCCGTGGCCAGCCTGGTCGCCGAGGGCGCGACCGGCGCGAACGATCTCGAGGACTTCGTCGCCCAGCTGGAACGGCCGAGGAACGTCTGGCTGATGCTGCCAGCGGCGATCACTGGCCGGATACTTGACCAGCTGAGCAGCCTGCTGGAGCCGGGTGACGTGGCGATCGATGGCGGCAACACCTACTACCGCGATGACATCGTCAGGGCCAGGCAGCTCGCCGAGCGGAAGATCGGTTACGTGGACTGCGGCACCTCGGGCGGGATATGGGGGCTGGAGCGTGGCTACTGCCTCATGATCGGCGGCGAGAGCGAGGTGGTACAGCGGCTCGACCCGATCTTCCGCACCATCGCCCCTGGCTCGGGCTCAGCCGAGCCGACGCCAGGCCGGGCGCCTGGGGGAACGGCCCAGGAGGGTTACGTGCACTGCGGGCCGGCCGGGGCCGGCCACTTCGTGAAAATGGTTCATAACGGAATCGAGTACGGCATGATGGCGGCAATCGCCGAGGGACTGTCGATCCTCAAGCACGCCAATGCGGGCAAGGAGGAGCAGGAAACCGACGCCGAGACGACGCCGCTGACCGATCCTGGGGCCTACCAGTACGACATCAATGTCGCCGAGGTCGCCGAGGTGTGGCGGAGGGGTTCCGTGGTCAGCTCGTGGCTCGTCGACCTGACCGCCAGGGCGCTAGCGAAGTCACCTGACCTGTCAGAATTCGCCGGTCACGTGTCAGATTCCGGCGAGGGCCGCTGGACCGTACTCGCGGCCGTCGAGGAGGGCGTGCCTGCCCCGGTCATCACGGCCTCGCTGTTCCAGCGATTCGAGTCGCGCGGGCTCGGCGAGTTTACGGCCCGGCTGTTGTCTGCCATGCGGTCAGAATTCGGGGGCCACGCCGAGAAAAAACCAGCGGACCGCTGACGCGACACTGGTTGGCTGGCGGTGGTCACAGTGCGCGGATTCCGGCTGACGGCCAGGACCGCGCGGATGATAACGTCCGCGGCGTGTTGTGCGGGACTGCTTGCGGGACTGATTGCCGGATGCAGCGCAGGGCCGGCGGCCGGTCCGGTGGACCGCCGCGACCAGGCGGGCCCTCTCGCGGGGGTGCAGTTGTGGGCCAGCCGCTTCGGCGGACCGGGCACCGCTTACGACTACGCCATGGCGATCGCGGTCAGCCCGGGTGGCGCCAAGGTTTTCGTCACAGGAGAGAAGGGCCGCAGCCCGGCGATCAACGCGTACGTGGACTATGCCACGGTCGCCTATGACGCCGCGACCGGCAGGCGGCTCTGGGTCAGCCGTTACCACGGGTTCTGGCTGGTAAATCGACCCTCGGCGATGGCCGTCAGCCCGGACGGCCGCACAGTATTCGTGACCGGGTCCAGTCAAAAACGCGGGGAACTCGGTAACGGCTACGACTACGCCACAGTCGCCTATAGCGTCCAGACCGGCGCGCCGCTCTGGGTCAGCCGCTACAACGGTCCCGCCAACGGCGACGACGTTGCGAAGGCCATCGCCGTCAGCCCGACCGGCGGCACGGTGTTTGTCACTGGAACGGCTTCGGGCGCGGGCTACACGACGATCGCCTACAACGCCCACACCGGGCAGCAGCTGTGGCTTAGGCAGTACAACGGGAGCGCCAACAAGAGCGGCGAAGCTAGCGCCCTGGCCGTCAGCCCCGACGGGCGCACTGTCTACGTCACCGGAACCAGCGTCGAGGTCAAATCCGGCTTTGACTACGCCACGGTTGCCTACGACGTGCGCACCGGCGCGCAGCGATGGGTCAGCACCTACAACGGAGGAGCCAACTTCTCCAATTACGCGACCTCGCTGCGGATCAGTCCGGACGGAGGCACCGTATTCGTTACCGGGGAGAGCGGCATCGATCCGTCCGGCTTTGACTACGCCACGCTCGCCTATGATGCCGCAACCGGCGCGCAGCGATGGGTCAGCCGTTACAACGGCCCCGGCAACGGCATCGACGTTGCCCGCTCCGTCGCCGTCAGCCCGGACGGTGCCACCGTCTACGTGACCGGCCGGAGCGACGGCGGGCCCCGCCAGCCTGACTACGCCACCATTGCCTATAACGCGCTCACCGGTGCCCAGGAGTGGGTTCGCCGCTACGACGGGCACGGAAGCTGCCGCACCATCGCTAGCTCGGTGGCTGTGGGTGCAGGCGGCCGCGAGGTCTTCGTGACCGGCGATAGCAGGTCGATCACCGACGCTCCTAGTTCCTGCCAGGAGGGCATCACGACCATCGCCTACGGTGCCCCAGCTGGCACACAGCTTTGGCTTAAGCACGACCGCACCGCCCTTCTCGATGGCGGCCTCGCCGTCAGCCGGACAACCAACACGGTGTTCGTCGCCGGCGGTGTCGCCGCGGGCCCGAATGGGGGCGCTGACTATGAGACAGTCGCCTACCACGGTTAAGCCAACATTCCCGTTTGACCGCAGCCAGCTCGTTTCGTACCCGAGGCCTCCTCACCCGCGTAGCGTGCGCTTCTCGACCCGGTCGCCGTGACCGATCAGGATGACCGAGACCAGATCGGGGCTGAACAGGCCGTGCCCGATCACTCCCGGAGTCGCTGACAGCCCGGAAGCGAGCTGGCCCGGGTCGTCGAAGGGGCCGGTGTAGTCGGCGATGACCCCGCCGTCCGGGCTCGGCGGGGTACCGGCACGGACGGCCACCTTCCCGAGCGCGCGCAGGGTGGCTGGCAGGCCGAACGTGAGCAAGTCGAGCGGGACGGGGGGGTGTAGGGCGAACGTGGGCTTGGTGGAGTCGGCGATCACCACGAAGCGGGCGGCAGCGGAAGCGACGATCTTCTCCCTGGTGTGCGCGCCGCCGCCGCCCTTGATCAGCCAAGCGTCTGGAGCGATCTGGTCAGCGCCGTCGATCGCGATGTCGAGCGAATCGAGAGCATTGAACGGTTCGACCGCCAGGCCGAGTTCGGCCGCAGCGCTCGCCGTCCGGTCGGAGGTCGCGACGCAGCGGACGGACAGCCCGCGGCGAGCGAGCGCTGGCAGCAGATACCGAACGGTCGTCCCGGTGCCGAGCCCGACCGTCATGCCGTCCTCGACGAGCAGCGCGGCAGCCTCCGCCGCCGCGCGCTTCTCCTGTTCTGCGCTCACGGCGCACCAGTCTTCCTGATCAGGTATCCATGAAGCTATGACTGACATGCACCCGAGTAACCACAGATCCGGCTTGCTCCCAGAAAATCATGTCATTGTCCTGTTCGGCGCGACCGGAGACCTTGCCAGGCGCAAGCTGCTCCCAGGGCTGTTCCACCTTGCCAAATCCAACCTGCTGCCCAAGGAGTACCGGATCGTCGGCTCGGCTCCCGCGCAGTTCGCGATGTCCGATGAACAGTTCCGCGCGCATACCAAGGCCGCGGTCGCGCAGTACGGCCTGGCCAAGCCGAGCGGAGTGGCCTGGCAGGCATTCGAGAGCAAGCTGAGCTTCGGGGCGGCCGATCCTGACGACCCGAAACCCCTGGTCGATGCGGTGCATGAGGCAGAGCGCGCGATCGGCGGCAAGCCCATGCGGCTGTTTCACCTGGCCGTACCCCCGTCGGCATTCGCATCGGTGATCGCCATGCTTGGCCGAACAAAACTCAGCGAGAACTCCCGCGTCATCATCGAGAAGCCGTTCGGCGTAGATCAGGAATCCTGCGTAGACCTGGCCACGGTCGTTCACGCGGTCTTTGACGAGTCGCAGGTCTTCAGGATCGACCACTTCCTCGGCAAGGAATCGGTCGACAACGTCCTCGCCTTCCGGTTCGCCAACGGCCTGTTCGAGCCCATCTGGAACCGTGATCACATCTCGCACGTCCAGATCGACGTGCCGGAGAAGATCGGCATCGAGGGCAGGGCCAAGTTCTTCGAGGGCACGGGCACGTTCAGGGACATGATCGTGACGCACCTGTTCCAGGTACTCGGCTTCGTGGCCATGGAGCCGCCGATCACGCTCGGCGCGAAGAACCTGCGGGACGAGAAATCCAAGGTCTTCCAGGCGCTGCACGACATCGACCCGGCCAAGGTGGTGCGCGGACAGTACGAGGGGTACCGCAGCGAGCCAGGCGTCCACCCGCGATCGCAGACCGAGACGTTCGTCGCGATGCGGGTGGAGATCGACAACTGGCGATGGGCGGGCGTGCCGTTCTACCTCCGCTCCGGCAAGTCCATGGCCCAACGCCGGCAGGTGATCACGCTCGGCCTGAAAGAGCCGACGCTGCGGATGTTCCCGAATGTCAGCCACCTGCCCGTCGGCGAGCGTCGCAATGAGGTCGTGATCGATTTCGATGATCCCGGCTGGATTGGCGTCCGGTTCCTGGCCAAGCAGCCAGGGCCCGCCATGCGGCTGAGCGAGGTCGAGATGACGTTCCGCTACGAGGACTCGTTCCACCGCATGCATGAGCTTGAAGGCTATGAGCGGCTGATCCTGGAGGCGATGCTGGGCGACCAGTCGCTGTTCACCAGGACCGATGAGATCGAGCGGCTCTGGGAGGTGGCGATACCGCTGCTGGACAGCCCGCCGCCGATCGAGTCTTACGAGCCGGGCTCCTGGGGCCCTGCGTCGATCAAGCACCTCATCGCGCCGTACCGCTGGTGCCTGCCCGACGGCAAGGACTAGCCCGGCCTGACGTGATCTACCTGGCGGCCTTCCTCCAGGTAGAGCGTGGATTTGGCGGCAGCGGCCGCGCGGACCCGACGCTTGATCGGGGCCCTGAGCATGGTTAGCGCCTTATCGAGGCTGACCATCCGGTATTCGGAGATCTCCTCACGCTGCAGGACCACAGCCCCAAGCGCTGCGTCGTCCATCCGGCCGCAGTCGAACAGGAACCTCACGCCGCCCGGGCGCCCGGGACGTGGCCGGCGGAAGTCGACACACGCCAGCCGGCCAGCTCGCACCGTCAGGCCGCACTCTTCGCGCACCTCCCGTACGCATGCCTCCCACGGCGATTCGCCGCCCGCTTCCATGACACCGCCCGGTATGGTCCAGCCCGTCTTGTAAGTCGGTTTGAGTATGAGCAGGCGCGCCTTCTGGTCGAAAATCAGCGCCCCCGACGATGCGGGAATGGCCGGAACAGGGACGGCAACTCCCGGCCCTCCGTCTTCCTGGCGCATCACGTTCCTCTCATTCTGGCTGCCCTGACGCTACCCAGATGTTTTGATTGTCATTCGACCCAGAGGAGGGCTAGGGCATGAAGAGGATCGTCAACGTACTTATGGCCGTCGGCGCAACAGCCGTCGCGTCTGTCAGCACCGCGGCCGCCCCCGCGGTCGCGGTCACGCATCACGCTGCTGGCTGCTCGACCGACTGGGGCACGAACGCTAAGCACCGTGGCGACCAGGCGATCACCGTGGCGACGCGGGTGCGGGGGGTGCGGGCCGGAAAGCATGGCTGCTTCGACCGGCTGGTCATCGACATGAGCGGGGGGAAGCAGCCTCCGTTCAGCGCGCGATACGTCAAGCAGATCGTGGCGGATCCATCCGGCAAGATCCTGAAGGTGCGCGGGAAAGCGAAGATCCTGATCGTCGTGCGCGGACCGGCGGGCGCTCACTATCACGCCAACGCTGTCAACCTGGTGAACGTGTCGGGCTTCAAGACATTCCGCCAGGTCAGAGGCGCGGGGTCGTTCGAGCGGGTGACATCGATCGGGCTCGGGGTGCGCGCCAAGCTGGCGTTCCGCGTCTTCGAGCTTGGCTCGTCCCAGGCGGGCTGGCGGATCGTCATCGACGTCGGCCACTAGCCCGGGACAGCTCACGGAATGGCTCCCGATGCCCGAGCAGTGGTGCCGAGCGTGACTTGGCGTGCTTTATCCGCGATCACATAATCGGCCAGTTATGCACCGGCTCCTTGGTGTTCATCCGACCAATGTAATCCTGGGTCATAAGCCGCAATGCCTCGCCGCGGTCGGCCAAGCCCCTGTCCTGGAGCCCGCGCACGGAGGCGACCTGCCACGACGCGCCGTTCTGGCGCCGCAGGCAACGCCGCTCGATGATCGAGAGCAGCCTCGTCACGTCGGCTGAGTCGACGCACCAGCGCTCGAGCCCGCGGGCCGCCAGCGGCAGCAGGTGACTTAGCGTGAGATCGGTGACGGGCACGTCCCCGTAACCCGGCCAGAAGACAACGGCCTCGAGGCCCCGCCTGGCGCCCGCCGCGAGGTTCGCCGCCGCGGCGGCGAACGGCATATGCGTCCAGACTGGCGGCTCCGCCTCAGCGAGCTCGTGCACGAGCCCGTAGTAGAAGGCCGCGTTGGCCAGCACGTCAGTGAGCGTGGGACCGGCAGGAAGCACGCGATTCTCGACTCGCAGGTGCGGCTTGCCGTCGGCCACGGCGTAGACGGGCCGGTTCCACCGGTACACGGTGCCGTTGTGCAGTGTCAGCTCGGCTAGGTGCGGTGTCTCGCCCCGGTCGAGCACCGAGACGGGGTCCTCGTTGTCGCGGAGTGGCAGCAGCGCGGGAAAGTACCGCAGGTTCTCCTCGAACAACTCGGTAACCGACTCGATCCATCGTTCGCCGAACCAGACTCGCGGCCTGACTCCCTGGCGCTTCAATTCCTCCGAGCGGGTGTCGGTCGCCTGCTTGAACAGCGTGATCCTGGTCTCGCTCCACAGCTCGCGGCCGAACAGGTACGGGGAGTTCGCGCCGAGAGCGACCTGGACGCCGGCGATGGCCTGCGCCGCGTTCCAATAGGAGCCGAACATGTCGGCGCTGACCTGAAGATGGCACTGCACGCTCGTGCACGCCGCTTCGGGAAGGATGTGATCGACATAAGCAAGCAGCCGCTCCCTGCCGTCGATGCAGATCCGCATTTCCTCGCCGCGGGCGGCCAGCATCTCATCGTTCAGCAGTTTGTAGCGCGGGTTGGACGAGATGGTGTGAGCGCCGATGTCGCTGTGCCGCAAGCTCGGGAGTATCCCGACCATGAGCATCCTGCTGCCGGCCTCCTCGGCGCGCTTGAACGCGTGCGCCAGTGTGTTCTCGACGCTCGCCTCGAGCAGCGAGAACACACTGCCTGACACGGTGGCGGGAACAGAGTCGAGCTCGACATTGAACTGCCCGAGCTCGCTCGTCCAGGCCGGGTCGTCAATCGCGGCCAGGACATCGGCGTTCGTCATGGCGGCATAGCCGAGGCTGTCGACCAGATTGAACTCAATCTCCAGGCCAACTCGGCACGACCCGCGGTCGAACCGCGACTCCCGCAGCATTCTGTCGAAGACTTCGAGGCAAGTGCGTACTTTCTCGCGATATGCCCGCCTATCTTGTAGCGTGATAGCGATTGCAGGCACTTCCCTGCCCATCAATGTCCTCCACCGCGCAGCTGGCCCTCGCGCTCTACCCACATTTGCATGGAAAGGGCATGCTGACCAGGGCCGGAATGCTGCGGCTACGGGGCGGCCGCCGCCATCCGGCGCACCGCCTCGCCGATGAGCTCTGGGGACGTGCCGATGTTGAGCCGCGCGAACCCCGCGCCCTGAACGCCGAAGTCAGCGCCCGGGCTGAGCGCCACCCTGCCGCGCTCGAGGAAGGCGGCGGCCGGATCGTCGCCCAGGCCCAGGTGCCTGCAGTCCAGCCAGGCAAGGAACGTGGCTGAACCCGGAACGTATCCGATGCCTGGCAGCTGCTCTCGGAGCAGCCTGGCGAGCAGCCTGCGATTCTCGTCGATCTGCGCGACCGCGGCATCGAGCCACGGCAACGACTGGGTAAATGCGGCGACTGACCCGAGCAGCCCCAGATGGGAGCAGAGCAGCGCCTCCCATCGCTCGGCCAGCACGCTCGCGCCTTGAGCCGATCCCGCAATGGCGACCCCGCATTTCATGCCCGCGATATTCCAGCCCTTGGATGCCGAACTGAATATGAACGCGCGCTCGGCCATCTCGTGGTCGATCGACCCGAACGGCACGTACCGCGCCTCTGGCATCGTGAGCGGGGCGTGGATCTCGTCCACGAGCAACTGCACGTCGCGCCGCTGGCACAGATCGGCGATCGTGACCAGCTGGTCGCGGCTCCAGACGTTACCGAGCGGGTTGTGCGGGCTGCAGAGCAGGTAGGCACTGACGTCTGGCCGCGCCAGCGCCTGGTCGACAGCCTCGAAATCCAGGTCGTAGCTGCCATCATCCAGCCTGCGCAGCGGCGCCTCGACGACGCGCCGTCCGATGAAGCCGAGGCGGAAGAAGAACGGGCCGTAGACCGGCGGGCTGATCACGACGCCCGAGCCATGCGGCGTGGTCGCGAGCAAGACCTCGACGATCCCGGTCATCACATCGGGGACCGCGAAGACCCAGTCACTTCTCGGGCTCCAGCCGAGCCGTCCGGTCGCGAACGAGGCGAACGCGTCGCCCAGCTGGCCGAGATGCGGATAGCCGGTGTCGCCGATGGCCAGCGCCTCCCGGACGGCGTCGCTGATCTCCTCGGCGACGGTGAAATCCATCTCAGCCACGAAGGCCGGGAGGACATCAGGAGGGTACGTCCGCCATTTGAAGCTCTTTCGCCTGGCGAGTTCGGCCAGTGAGCAGTTCCCGAGGATCGGTTCCACCCGGTTGATGCTAGCTCCGGGCATTTCCGCGCGGTACGCGTGCTCCCCTGGCCGGATGCTCGACTACGGCGATCACCCGGCTGGCCATGAACCTGGCCGTCCTGACCGGGGTGCCGCTGCGCGTGAGCTCGCTGACCTCGACCTGACCCCGCCTGGTGACCACCTCGACTCGCCGGCCTGCCTTGGTAGCCTGCACATCGTAGGTCTTGGTCACGTCACCGGCGTCCACGACGATCTCGACGCGGTCGCCCTTCATGGCGTTTGAATACCCGCGCTGTGCCGCTGATACGCCGTTTCCGCCAACCTAGCCGCGACCAATCTCGCTGGTCCGCGCTCACGCCAGCCTCGCCGGCAGGTCAATGTCACCACTGAGGTACCGCTCGACGGACGGCCCGACGGTCGCCGCCAGCTCGTCGACGCTGGCTCCTGCGGCGGCCGGCAGGCCGAGCACCAGCCTGGTGAGCCCTAGCCCGAGCATCTGGGTGGCCACCATCGTGGCCCGGTATTCGGCCTCAGCCGGGCTCGCTTGCCTGTCCAGCCCGGCGACCCGGGCAACGGTGCTGAGGATCGTGTCGGAGATGAACTCGCGCAGCATCACGGACGCCTGCTCACTGGTCACCGCCGACCTGAGCAACCCGAGGAACGTCTCCTTGATCCCGTCCGACTCCCACAGTGTCAAGGCCGTCCTCACCAGGTGAGCGCCAAAACCCTGGCCTTCAGCTGCCGGGCCGGACAGCGCGGCAGTCAGCACCTCGCTTGGTATCACCGGTAGCCGCATCGCGGCCGCGAACAGGGCCTCCTTAGTCCCGTAGTAGTGATGCACGAGCGCCGGGTCGACCTCGGCCGCTGCGGCGATCCCCCTGATGGTGGCCCCGTGGTAGCCGAGGTCGGCGAACTGTGCCCTGGCCGCCTCGCCGATAGCCTCCCTGGTTCCGCTGTCCCCGGCCCGCCGGCCGCCTGCCCGCCGGCCGCGACCTGCATGACGTCGAGCCCCCTGGCCGCGGGCCGCCTCGCTTGATGTCACGCGGCGGCCTCCGGCGCCGGGGCCTGCTGGGTCAGCTCGAAGAAGCGCTCCTCCAGGGTGGCCGGAACCTGTCGCACCGCGGCTGGCAGATCGCAAAGAGCCTGCCGCACCTGAGCGGAGCTAGCGCCGGGCACCCGCAGCCCGCGACCAGCCAGAGCAACCTGCAGTCCAGCCTGCTCGAGCGCGCGGAACGCCGCTGACCATGACTCTGCCTCCACCAGGATGACCTGCCGGTTTCCCACGATCTCGGCAGCCGTGCCCGCCGCCACCACGCGGCCGTCGGCCATGATCACCAGCCTGCCACACTCCTGTGCCTCTTCCATGTAATGCGTGGTCACGAGAACGCCGGCGCCGGCCTCGGCGACATCACCGATCGTCTCCCACAGCCTCGCGCGGGCGAGCGGACCGACGCCCGAGGTCGGTTCATCCAGCATGAGCAGGTCAGGATGGTGCGCGAGTGCCTGCGCGAACGCGACCTGCCGCTGCACGCCAAGCGGTAGCGAGCCGACGAGCTCACGCGCGTACGGCCTGACCGGCTCGGGCAGCGCGGTACCGCCCGCCCCGAAAATCGCCGCGGCGAACGCCATATTCTCGGCCGGGCTCAGGTCGTCGTACAGGCCGAGCCCCTGCGGCACATAGCCGATCCTGCTGCGTGTCAGCCGGGAGGGCGCCTCGCCGAACAGCGCGACCTCGCCGCTGGATGTGCTGAGCAGCCCGAGCAGCAGCCGGATCAGGGTGGTCTTGCCCGCACCATTGGCACCGAGCAATCCCACGATCTCGCCTGGCCCGACCTGCAGGTCGACCTCGCGGACCGCCGTGAACCGGCCGAACCGCTTGGTCACTTTCGAGCACGAAGCGAGCGCGCTCATGCCGCACCTCCCGGTGTCGCTGCGAGCGCAGCGACGGTCACGGCATCCTGCAGATCGGGAGTTATCACGTGCCGGCCGGCCGGCCCGGCGTCCAGCCTGCCAGAATCCGGATCCCAGACCCGCCACGTGCCGGCCCGCCGCCACGATCGCGCCGCCGCCTCCCCCTCGGGCCTGGCGGCCACCGCCCGCAGCGATCCCGGCATGGCCGCGACGATCTTCTCGGCGGTCCCCGAGGCCAGCACCGTGCCGGAGTCGAGCACGAGGACAGACGCACACCGCTCGGCCTCATCCAGGTAGGTCGTCGCCAGCACGATCGCGCAACCCTCGGCGGCCGCGCGGGCGATCAGCCACCACAGGCCAGAGCGGCTAACCGGGTCGACGCCGGTGGTCGGCTCGTCGAGCACGATCAGGTCCGGGTGATGCAGCATCGCGGCTATCACCGCGAGCTTCTGCCGCATGCCGCCCGACAACTGCCCGGCTAGCCTGCCAGAAGCGCTGGCGAGGCCGGCCCGGTCCAGGTACTCGGCTGCCCGCTCCCGCGCGACCTGCCTCGACATCCCGTAACCCCGGGCGCGGAAGTCGAGGTTCTCGGCGACCGTGAGATCCGGGTAGATCCCTGAGCTCGCCGGAAAGTAACCGGAACGCTCCTTCACCGGCCGCCGAACGGTGCCGCTGTCTGGTGCCAGCGCCCCGGCCAGGCAGCGCAGCAGCGTGCTCTTGCCCGCGCCGTCACCGCCCACCACCGCGGTCACCTGGCCCTGCGGAACCGGCAGCGTCACGCAGTCGAGGGCGACCGTCTTCCCGTAGGCAACGCACACCTCGTCGGCGCCCCAGGCAGGCGGGCCGGCGCCGTCCGGCCTGCCTGCCGCGACCATCGCGTCGTGGCCGGTCATGCTCATGCTCTCTGCGCCGCAGGAGCGGGCTTGCGCGCGGCGTGCTCGCGGGTGGCAGGCGCCAGGTAACTGCGGAACCGCAGGGTGGCGCCGGTCACGACAATCACCCCGAGCAGGGCGAGGAACACGAATGGCTGCCAGAGCGAGGTAATGGGCTCGGCTCGCAGCATGACACCGCGCGAGATCTGGTTGAAATACGTCAGCGGCAGGAAGTAGGCGATCCAGCGCACCCCGGCCGCGATGGAAGTCAGCGGGAAGATCAGCCCGGACAGCAGCACCTGCGGCAGCAGAGTCATCACGGCCAGCTGGATGGCCTGGCCCTGATTTTGCGACACGCTGGAGATGAGCACGCCGATGCCCAGCGTCACGAATAGGAACAGCAGCGCGCCGAGCCCGAAGACAGCCGGGGAGCCGCGGAACGGCACGCCGAAGATCGCGATGCCAACGGAAAGCACGATCGCGAGATCCACGATGGCGACCAGGAAGTACGGCACGATCTTGCCGAGGTAGACGTCCCTGGGCCGCAACGGCATTACCGCGAGCTGCTCCAGCGTCCCTGTCTGCCGCTCCCTGACCACGCCGAGGCTGGTGATGATCGTGCCGACGAAGACCAGCACGACGCCGCATAGCCCGGGAATCATGATGTCCGAGGTGGTCAGGCCGGGGTTGTACAGCACGGTCACCGTCGGGGTCACCGCGAGCCCGCCGGGCTGGCTGGCGCCGCGCTGCTCCATCTGGGCCAGCGCTGCAAGCGCGGCCTTCGCGGAGAACAGCTGGCTGCCGTCGATCAGCACGAGCGGCCTGGTGCCCCCGGTCACGATCGCCACCTCGGCCTTGCCGTCGCGCAGCTGGTTCTGCGCCCAGGACCGGCCCTGCCCTGATGCGGTCCGCGTCACGTCGAAGGGCGCCCGCAGGCCAGCCGCGACGACGTCTGCCTGCGGGCCAGCCGCCGCGACCGTGATCGTCTTGATATCGAAGCTGGCCGCGTAGCCGAGGACGACAAGCAGCAGCACGGGAAGCACGATCATCATCGCGAGCGTCCGGCGGTCCCGCCTGACCTGGCGGAATTCCTTAACGATCATTGCCCACATCTGGCGCGCCCTCCGAGTCGCCGACGTAATTCAACGCACGTTGAACTCTACAGGCGTTGAATTAACTGAGTCAAGAGCGTGGCGCGACCTACCGAAGCGATGCGGTACACAGGATGGATGGACCAGACTCGGCATGGCGGGTTGTGGACGATCGAG
>DASWGE010000303.1:0-6169 GCA_036393895.1 Streptosporangiaceae bacterium
TGATGAAGACGGCTCGAATCTCAGCATGGGGGAGCGGCAGCTGATCACCATCGCCCGCGCGTTCCTGGCCAGGCCGGCCATCCTCATCCTGGATGAGGCGACAAGCTCGGTGGATACCAGGACCGAGGTGCTGATCCAGCGGGCCATGAACTCGCTGCGTGAAGGCAGGACCAGCTTCGTCATCGCGCACCGGCTTTCTACCATCCGCGACGCCGACGTGATCCTCGTGATGGAGCACGGCCAGATCGTCGAGCAGGGCACTCACGACGAGCTGCTCGCCTCCGGCGGCGCGTACGCCAGGCTGTACGCCGCCCAGTTCGCCGGCGCGCTCGCCGAGGTCGACTGAGCGGCCCGTTCTTCAGCCGGCGGCGCGCGGATCCTTCCTGAGCAGGAAGAACAGGCTCGGACCGAACTGGATTCTGGCCAGCCTGGCCTGCGCCATCTTTTCGGCCGCCAGGATCGTCCGGCCGGGCATCGCCTTCTTCAGCAGCGGATGACGCAGGTTCGAGACTGACAGCACCCGCTGGACCTGGAGGCCGGCGGCACGGAACTGGCGGGCAACCGACGCCGGATGGTGGTTGACGTAAGGGATGCCGCCGCGCGCCCTGACGGCCTCCGAGCGGATGTCGATCGCGCTGACGGGCAGCCGCTCGCGCCTGACCATGTGACGGACCCGGTTCAGCCCATGTGCCAGGTTCGCTACCTCGACGATCGCGGCGCCGCCGGGCCGCAGGATCCGGTTTACCTCGGCGAGCTCCGCGGCAGGGTCGGGCAGGTGATGCATAACCCTGATCATCGCCACCAGGTCGACGCTGCTGTCAGGGAAGTCCAGTTTCGCGGCATCCATGAGCCGCTTCTCGACGCCGGGATGATCGGCCAGGAAGTCGGCGGCCAGCGCCAGCTGCCGGCTGCTCGAGTCCACCAGCGTGACCTTGTCCGCGAATTCGGAGAGCACGGCGCTCAGGCGGCCATAGCCGCCGGCGATATCGGCCGCGTGCTCGAAGGTCCGCCCGCTGAGCAGCCGGCGAATCGCGATGACCTCGGACTTGTGCTCGTAGGCACGTCCGGACCAGAAGTTCATGTAGTTAAAGCCCTCATCGTCATAGAATGCGGGCCGGTTATTCAGGTTTATGTTCGCCACGGTGTTTCCCCCCCGTTTAACATCGTTCCCCCTGAATACTTGTACGCAATCGCTGCCGCGCGCTACTTTGCGAGACTTTCTTGCTCCTTTTGCGAAACTAATGGCCCGCGCAATCCACGAAATGGCGGCGGCGCGCGGCGCGTTGCCTGGCCGACCGCCGCGGGCGGACCGCCGGATCACTCCGCCCCGGCAGCGCCTGGCGCTGGCCGTCTGGTCCGACCGTTCTGGCTGGCATTCAGGTCACTGGAGCGCCGCAGGTGCCGAAGCGGCCGGAGGACCCCGAGCAGGCCGATCTGTCGCACAGCGCGAGATCAGGTCGAGTCCTTTCGGCTGCGTCGAGTCCTTCGGCTGCATGGCCAACCGCCGGGGCTAGAACGGGCGCCGCTGGCCGCGCGGTAGCCGCGACGCGAGGGACTACGCGAGCCGCAGGAGGCGGCGGTCAAGGACGAGGGGGACGAACAGCTCGCGGTAGCCGTACTCGTCGAATAGCACCGTGACGTGGTCGCCGTCGTAACGCTGCACCGTGCCCTCGCCCCAGCGCTCGCTTACGACGCGCGCGCCCGTTCCGAACGGGACCGAGGCCCGCTCGGGCTCGGCGGGCGCGAGATCGTTGTCGCAGTTCCCGCAGGGGCCTGGATAGTCCTGCCCGAAGTAGGTGAGCAGGAAAGAACGACGGCAACCGGTGTGTTCGGCGTAGCGGCGCATCATCGTCAGCCGCGTGCGCTCCACCTCGTCCTCACGTTCCGTTTCCGCCTCCGACGCCTCAAGCGCCGCGGCGACGCTCATCGTCCCGGCCCAGCTGACATCCCCGTCCACCTGCCATGTTGCCGCACCGAGATCGGCCAGGCGGGTGAGAGCGGCCGTCTGATGCCGCGTGCCGGGCTCGATCCTCTGACCGGCCGCGAGCGCCGCCGCGACCTGCGCGACGGGCGCGCCGGCTACGCCCCTTGCGATCAGGTGGCGCGCCGTCTCGAAGTCGTCGTACCGGTAGAGCAGCCGCACGTGTGATGGCCTGCCGTCCCGGCCGGCGCGTCCGATCTCCTGGTAGTACGCGTCGAGCGAGGGCGGCGGGTCAAAGTGCAGGACCCAGCGGACGTCCGGCTTGTCGATTCCCATGCCGAACGCGACCGTGGCCGCGATGATGCGGGCAGGACCGTCCAGGAATGCCGTCATTGCCTCGTGCCGCTGGCGCCCGCTCAGGCCGGCGTGGTAGAGCCTCACCTGCTCGCCTGCAGACTCGAGTGCGTCGTGCGCCGCCTGCGCGCTGGCATGCGTTGCCGCATAGACAATCCCCGGGCCGTCCAGCTCGCCCGCCGCGCGCACAAGCTCGCGCTCCTTGTCAGGGACGGTTTGCGCATGGTGTGCCGAGAGATGGATGAGCGGCCGGTCGAAGTCGCCCAACACCACCACGGGATCATGCAGGCCGAGCCGTCGGATGATTTCCTGCCGCACCGGCGGCGCGGCGGTCGCGGTCAGAGCAAGGCGGACCGGTGCGCCGACCGCCTCGGCCTGTGCTCCGAGCATCATGTAGTCGGGGCGGAAGTCGTGACCCCACTGGCTGATCAGGTGCGCTTCATCGACGGCGAACAGACCGGGCCGAGCGCGCCGCAGTGTTTCGCGGGTCTGCCTATTGGCCAGTTGCTCAGGCGAGAGAAAGACGAACGTGCCGGAATCGCAGGAGGCGAGGAGAGCCGCCGCGCGCGCACCAGCCGACTGCTGCGAGTTGAGGACGATGGCCGGCATGCCGGCGGCGCGCAGGTGGGCGAGCTGGTCATCCTGCAGCGCGATCAGCGGCGAAACGACGACCGTCGGCCCCGCCCGCACCAGCCCCGCCAGCTCGTAGATCGCCGATTTCCCGCCGCCAGTCGGCAGTACGGCCAGTACATCGCGGCCGCCGACGAGCGCCTCGGCCGCGCGTAGCTGCCCAGGACGAAGCTGCTCGAAGCCAAGACGATCCCGCGCCAGCTCCTCGATCACGGCTCTCCCTGGCGGACCGCGAAGGAAAGGGGACCACCGGGGCGAGGAGCGGCGCGCACCCCGTCAGATAGCGGCACCTCACGCACCCAACCACCGTACAATCCGAAGCCCCGCCGTCAGCCAGGTCCTCGATGGGCCCGGATACGCCCCGTGGCTCGCGACCGGCCTGCCATGAGGTCGGCAAGTTGCGGTCGGGGTACCGGGAGGACAGGTTTCTGGGGTGCTTGCGGCGGTCGGGGAGTTGCTGGAGCGCGTCGGGGTCGACGCGACGGAAGTCGTCGCTGAGGAATTGCCCCATAACCGCTGGCTGAGCCCAGGGGTGTGGCGGATCCGTACCCGCGAGGGACGGCAGGGGGTACTGAAGTACGCGAGGTCGGATCGCAGTCATGGCGATACGCCGTCGGACGCGCACTGGACGGCCCGCGATCATGATCCGCGGCGGTGGACGTATTGGTGCCGGGAACCGCTGGCCTACCAGCACGATCTCGCCGAGGCGTACGCCGGGAGCGGCATTAGGGCGCCCGCCTGCCTAGGAGCGCATGTCGATGACCTGGAAGCGGTACTACTGCTCGAATGGGTCAAAGATGAGCCAGGCGAGGCCTGGCCGAACAGGTCCTACGGTCCGGCCGCAGAAGCGCTCGGCCGGGCCCAGGCCCCGTTCCTGCTCACGCGGCCACTGCCGCCGTTCCCGTGGCTGAGCAGGCGCTTCCTACGGGAGTACAGCTCGGAAAAGCCGGTGGCCTGGGAGCTGCTCGATGATGACGATGCCTGGGCGCACCCGGTCGTGCGCCGGACCTTTCCCCCCGGGCTGCGCGAGGGCGTGCTGTTCGTCCACGCGCACCGGGAGCGGCTGTACCAGATCAGCGAGTCCCTGCCGCGCACGCTCTGCCACCTGGACTTCTGGCCCAAGAACTTGTTCCGTCGGGCCGGCGGCGAGATTGTCATTATCGACTGGAGCTTCGCCGGTGATGGGGCCATCGGCGAGGACGTCGGCAACTTGGTCCCCGACGCCGTCTTCGACCATTTCGTCGCCGCTGATGAGATGCCTCGCCTGGAGCAGATCGTTTTCCATGGCTACCTGCGCGGCCTGCGGGCCGTCCGCTGGGATGATGACCCCCAGCTTGTCCAGCTCGGCATGTGGTCCTCCGCCGTAAAGTACGACTGGCTGGCCGCGCTGACCCTGGCCCAGATTCGCCAGGACCGGCAGTACCGCTACGGCGGAGCCGGGGAGATCGATGCCGCCTTCAAGTTCCGCGAGCGCAGCCGCGCCCTGCTCCACAACGCCCGGTGGGCACGGCAGGCGATCGAACTCGCCAGCAAGCTCGGCCTTTAGCCAGGCGCCAGTCATCAGTCGAAGCCGGCCCTTTCGCTTCCCGCCGCTGAGCCACCGGTCGAGCGGGTCCTTGGAGAAACTGGCGTGCGCAGTTCAGTCCTGGCGCGACGGTCTCGTGCAGTTCCCGCACCAAGAGCGGGTGCTCAGAGGTTCGCCGATAATGTACATTATGTCAAGTTGCCGCGAATCCGCCTGACATGGCAACGGCTTCACTCGGCCGTCTGGGCCAGGTCGATCAGCCGACCAGATTCAATGAGACGGGACAGCCAGCACGGCGCTCGCTTCTGACATGGCACGGCTTCCAGTCACCCCGGCGCCCGAGTCGCCCGATTTGTGGTAACGCAATCCGTGTGGAGTCATCGCGAGGCACGAATCACGGCTGGCACGCAGGCGCAGCGGCACGCCGCTACGAGCTGGTTCCCGCCTCAGGGAGGGTCGCGGGGAGGTCGAAGCTGCCGAAGGCGTCTGGGGTGAGGAAGGCCGTGATCTCCTGAATCTGCGCGCCGCGCAGGGTTAGCACGTCGATGGCACGCGGCGTGAAGGTCTGTGTCTTGTCGTCCCAGGCGTAGGCGCCGAACGCGAGTTGCCCATTTGCCCGAGCCGGCATGAGGCGCCAGCGCATCGCCCCGCCCAGCACGCCGCCGCTGAGGAAGATTGCGATCTGTTCGCGGCCGCGGTACCAGGTTGGCAGGGGCGGCATGGCCAGCTTGGCGTCTTCGGCCAGCATGGCGACGACCGCGGCTACGTCGTTGCGCTCCCATGCAATGACGTAGCGCTGCACGACCTCTCTCAGCGCAGCGTCGCTCAGTGACCGCAGCGTCGCCTGCTGGCTTCGTTCCGGCAGTCGCTGGTCTACCGTCTTGTGGGCGCGTTGCAGGGCGCTGTCGACCGAGACTGGCGTCGCGTCGAGGGCCGTAGCGGTTTCGCGGGCCGAGAAGCCGAGCACGTCGCGCAGTATCAGGACGGCGCGCTGTCGCGCTGGCAGGTGCTGGAGTGCTGCGATAAAGGCAAGCTCGACGCCTTCGCGCTCCTCGTAACGGGCCTCCGGGCTGGCCAGGCCGCTGCCGAGCAGCAGCCGCTCATCTGGGTAGGGTTCGAGCCACACCGCCTCGGTCACTGGCTCGGCGGGGGCATCGTGGGTGTCGGCGGCGGGCCCGTAGTCGACCGGAAGCACTCGTCTGGGCCGCCGCTCGATCGCCCTCAGGCAAACGTTTGTCGCGATCTTGTAGAGCCAGGAGCGGAGCGAGCTTCGGCCCTCGAACCGCGGCAGGCCGCGCCAGGCGCGCAGCAGCGTCTCCTGCAGCGCATCTTCTGCATCCGCGGCCGAGCCGAGCATCCGGTAGCAGTGGGCGTGCAGCTCGCCGCGGTATGGCCCGGCCAGTCGGCCGAAGGCGTCGTCGTCGCCCCGCAGGGCGGCCTCGACCAGCTCGAGCTCGCTCGCGGTCAACACCGTGCGAGCCGCTCTCGTCCCGCCTTCAGACCCGGTTGTCATCGTTTGGCTGCCAGATAGTGAACGACCCGGACGGATGCCCGGGCCAGCGAGATCGCCGGGGGCACCGCCTCGTGCCGCCACCGATCACGATAGGGCCTGTCCCGCCGGGCGCTGGCTTCGGGGGCAGTTTGGCGCCCGGCGGGGGCAACCGGTCCTGTCTGGCTGCCGTGCGCGGCCGGAGGTGTGCTCGACCGGGCCGCGCATTCAGGGGGCTAGATGGTCATCT
>DASWGE010000304.1:0-7027 GCA_036393895.1 Streptosporangiaceae bacterium
CGGCGACAGTGCCGGGCGCGGCCGACGCGGCCGGTCCGACGACGACAGTTCTGGTGACGCCGCCCAGCAGCGGTCAGACCCGGAATCTGTTGCGCGGCTGATCTGCCTCCGCCAGCTGACAGCGGCTCCGCGAACCCGGGCTCAGCTCGCCGCGACCCTCAGGCGCAGGGGAGTGCCTGAGGATGCGGCAGATGCAGTGCTCGGCAGGTTCGCCGAGGTGGGACTCATCGATGACGCCATGTTCGCTGACGCCTGGGTGGAGTCCCGGCATCATGGCCGTGGCCTTGGCCGCCATGCCCTGGCGGCCGAGCTGAATCAGCGCGGGGTGGAGCGCGGCGACATCCAGGCGGCGGTCGCCAAGCTCACCCCCGAGACCGAACTGGCCACCGCCAGGGCGCTCGTCGAGCGCAGGCTCAACAGCACTGCGGGGCAACCAGTCCAGGTCCGGGTAAGGCGGCTCGCAGGGATGCTGGCCAGGAAGGGCTACCCTGCGGGCCTGGCGTACCGGGTTGTCCGCGATGCGCTCGAGCAGGCGGGCCAGGACCACGCTGGTGACGGCCTGGATGAGGATGAGCTCATCGACGCGGAGCTTGCGGTCAGCGAGCCGGACTGACGCCGCGGCCCGGCCGACCGGAGCCCGCCGGCCGGCCGCCGACCTCCAATCCGCATGCGTTCGCCAGGGGCGAGCTTGACCGTCCCATTGTTCCCGGCTTAGCCTCACCGACAGTGAGGATTACTCCGCGCCAGCGGATTGAGCAACGGATGACTAGTGATGAGCAGCCGGGCGGCAGTGACAATTCTTCGCCCATGCCCGGCGGCCATGACATTGTTCGGCCTGGCTGCGCGGCAGCCAGCGTGAATTCGGCAACCGGATAACCCGGGAGGGATCTAGCACGCGAGTACATGTGCTCCTGCCGGCGCTGCAGGCTGTGCCGGGCCTGCGTGATGTCGCGCGGGCTAAGTGGCACGCCGCGGCGGGATGGCGTTCCGAGCAGGCGCGGTAACCCTCGCTACGAAAGATTCCGTGGCATCGGATCGGCGGTGCGCGGAGTCTTACTAGCAGGAAGGGGTGCGCATGTTGGGAAATGGCATCGTGCTGATTCTGGCGATCGTTGCCGTCCTTGCCCTGCTAGCAGCTGCCGCGGCAGTGATGTTCACGGTTCGCGTGACGGGAGGACTGCGCCAGGCTCGCGGATCGGTGTCGCGAAAGGGCGCGGATTCGGCTCTCGGCGAGGTTGCGCGGGTTCTTGGGCGTGACGGCGACAGAGAGCAGTTGGACGCCGCTGAGGAGCCCGCGCAGGCCGAGATGGCGCGTCGCGGTGCGGCGGCGCTTGATGCGGCAGAGGCCGAGGCCGCTGCGATCGTCAGGAGAGCCGAGGAGGCGGCGGAACGCGCGGCCGAAGCGCGCCACGACCTTGACGAAGAAGTGCGTGCCGTCACGGCGGAGGTCAGGCAGCTGCGTGCCGATCTGGAGCGCCGTGAGGCGCGGATTGCCGAGCGCGAGCAGCGGCTTGACGATGAGGCCCGCCGGGTGGCTCAGCTGGCTGGCGACATGGACGCGGTGCGCAGGCAGCTCGATGAGCGGCAGGCTGAGCTCGACCAACTCGACGTCAAGCGCCAAGCAGAACTTGAGCGCGTGGCGGGGCTGATGGCCGAGCAGGCCAAGGCCGAGCTGGTGTCGGCGATCGAGCAGCAAGCCAAGCGCGAGGCAGCGCTCATGGTCAGGGACATCGAGAACGAGGCAAAGAAAGAAGGACAGCAGCGGGCCAGGAAGATCGTCACGCTCGCGATCCAGCGCGTCGCGTCCGAGCAGACAAGCGAGTCGGTCGTGTCCGTACTCCACCTGCCTGCCGACGACATGAAGGGCCGGATAATCGGCCGTGAGGGCCGTAACATCCGCGCCTTCGAAACCGTCACGGGCGTAAACCTGATCATCGACGACACTCCGGAGGCGGTCCTGCTGTCGTGCTTCGACCCGGTCCGCAGGGAAGTCGGCAGGCTCACGCTAGAACGGCTTGTCGCGGACGGCCGGATTCATCCGCAGCGGATCGAGGAGGCATACGAGCAGAGCAGGCTGACGATCGAGGACCTGTGCATCCGGGCGGGGGAGGACGCTCTCATCGATCTCGGCATTACGGACATGCATCCGGAGCTTACCCAACTGCTCGGCCAGCTGAAGTATCGCACGTCGTACGGCCAGAACGTCCTGAAGCACCTGGTCGAGTCGGCCTACATTGCCGCGATGATGGCCAGTGAGCTTGGTCTTGATCCAGCGCTAATGAAGCGCGGCACGCTGCTGCATGACATCGGCAAGGCGCTCACCCACGAAGTCCAGGGCAGCCACGCCCTGATCGGCGCGGAGATCGCGCGCCGGTACGGCGAGGACGAGGACGTGGTCCACGCCATCGAGGCGCATCACAACGAGGTGGAGGTCAGGACCGTCGAAGCCGTGCTGACCCAGGCCGCCGACGCGATCAGCGGCGGCCGGCCTGGGGCGCGCAGGGAATCGCTTGAGGCCTACGTCAAGCGGCTGGAACGACTTGAGCAGATCGCGCAGGCGCGGCCGGGCGTCGAGAAGGTATACGCGATGCAGGCGGGGCGGGAGATCAGGGTGATGGTCAAGCCGGGCGCCGTCGACGACGTCGGCGCGCAGGTGATCGCCCGCGACGTCGCCCGGCAGGTGCAGGAAGAGTTGACCTATCCGGGCCAGATCAGGGTCACGGTGATCAGGGAGTCCCGCGCGACTGAGTTCGCTCGTTAGCACTCACGCCGTGCCGCCGTCGGTCAGCTTCAGTTCAGGCACGTCACCCGGCGTGAACCCGAGGATCTGGCCGTAGAACGAGAGCTCAGATTCCAGCGACACGACCATCGAGTCAGCCTTCCTGAAGCCATGCGACTCACCGGCGAACGTGACGTAGGCGTGCCTGATGCCGTGCCCGGCGAGATCCGCCGCGATGCTCTCCGACTGCTGCGGCGGCACGACGGGATCGTCGAGTCCCTGCAGCAGGAGGACCGGGCAGGTATTGGCGTTGATGTGACCGACCGGTGCGCGCTCGGCGTAGACCGTGTCGAATCCCGGCAGCGGGCCGATTAGGCCGTCGAGGTAGCGCGACTCGAAGTCATGCGTGTGCTCGCTGAGTCCGCGCAGGTCAGATACGCCGTAGTAGGAGACCGCGGCGCTGAAGACCGGATCGTGAAACGCGCCGGTGGTGACGGCGGCCAGCGCCGTCCAGCCGCCCGCCGAGCCGCCCCGGATTCCCAGGCGCGCCTCGTCGGCCTCGCCTTTCTTGGCCAGCGATCGCGCCGCTTCCTTCGCGTCGGCGACGTCGACCACGCCCCACTCCCGGTTCAGCCGGTTCCGGTACAGGCGGCCGTAGCCCGTCGAGCCGCCGTAGTTGACGTCGATGATCCCGATGCCGCGGCTGGTGAAGTACGCCTTCTCCATGCTGAGCCGCGCGGTCACGTGCGCAGTGGGCCCACCATGCACCCACACGATGTACGGCGGCAGCTCGCCTGGCAGGCCAGTCACCTCGGGGTTTGTCGGCGGATAGACCAGGGCGTGCACAACCCGGCCGTAAGGGCCTTCCAGCTCCGCCTGCCGCGGAACGGGCAGGTAGCTCCGGTCGGGTAGCTCGCTGATCTCGCTCCGCAGCACCGTGCATGCGCCGGTCGACGCTTCGATCCTGATCACCGAGTTGGCCTCAAGCGGCGCGCCGCCGATCGCCGCGATCGTGGTGCCGTCGGTCGATACACCCTCGAGAATCTCGGTGAATGGCAGGTCAAGGTCGGTGAGCTCGGACGTCTCCGGGTCGAGCAGGCCGAGCCTCGCGCTGCCGCGCCCGTGCCGGACGGCGAGCCTGCCGTCGCCGAGCATCGCGAACGGCCTCGCCCCGAGTTCCCAGAGCGCGCCGGCGAACTCTTCGTCAGCCGGGAACAGTGCCTGTGGCGGCTCGCCGCCCAGGCCGATCTGGTAGATGTTCCACCAGCCGGTCCAGTCGGTGGCCACGTACAGGCTCCCGTTGTCCCGCCAGAGCGGGGCAAGCACAGACTCCCTGTTGCTCCCCTTGATCAGCCGCGCCTTCGCTGGTGCGCCCTTATCCAGCGGCGCGACCCGCAACTCGGTGCCGTCCCACGGCATGTGCGGGTGGTTCCAGCAGATCCACGCCAGCCACCGGCCGTCCGGCGACGGCGTCGGGAACGCGAAGAAGTCGAAGCCGGTCACCAGCACGCGAACTGCGGCAGCGTCGCTCGCCGCCGATCCGTCCAGCGGAACCGCGACAATGGCCCTGGTTACCTTCCCGCCCTCGTGACGCTCCCGCACGCACCAGACCTCCCGCCGATCAGGCGAGAGCGCGAAGTCGGCATAACGCAAAGCGCGGGGCTCAAGCGACCCTGCTGAGCCGGACACGCGCTTCCCGGTGCCTGCGGCGCCGTCCGGCAGGATCGCGCTTCCCGGCGCGGTCGGGTCAGGGGTCAGCGGCACCGGCTGGGCCTTAGCTGCCGCGACATCGGCACCGGCGAGGTAGAGCCGCTGATCGTCCAGGTTCGCGAACACGATGGGGATATCAGCCTCGTCGCTGACCTGCCCAGCGCCGCCCAGCGTGGCCGTGACGACCGGCGACGGTACAGGCAGATAGGAAATCCCGCCATACTCGTGCACCCGGGTCCTGGCGGTCCATGGCGCAGGCAGCAGCGTGGTGAGAGTGCTATCGGCGCCGCAGCGGACGACCGTGGTCCGTCCGTCCTCCTCAGGACGATCCTCCTGCCACCAGGTCGTGTTACCGATGACGGTCGGGAACGCGAGCCTGATCCGGCCGCCCGCGACCTGGGCGGCGCTGATCGGTGACGGCCAGGCACCAAACGGCGCCTCGGGCACGGCGCGCTCGGTCCCGTCTGCGGCTGCAGCCGCCGGGTCGGCATCGTGCGAAGCCGTGGGCGCGGCGGGGTCGTGGAGCACGTTGTCCGTCATAGGGATATCGTGCCCTACTCGCCCGGCTCGGTTCGCAGCGAATGCCGACAACCGGATGGGCATGATGCGCGCCGGGATCAGCCGCCGTAGGCGAATGTGGGAAGTCCGCGCACGCCGCAATCGCACGTGAAGAGCGCGCCGGCCGACCGTCCAGGCCCGGCGGCGGTGGTGATGTAGAGCCGGTCGAGTTCGGGCCCGCCGAATGCGCAGCTGGTCACGTTAGCCGCGGGAACGCGCACGACGCCTGTCAGTCGGCCCTCCGAGCCGTAGCGCTGGATCACGCTACCGCCCCATACCGCGACCCACACGCTGCCTTCAGCGTCGACGGCCAGGCCGTCCGGCATGATTTCGCCTGAGCCCAGTGCGGCGAACGGGCGGCGCTCACCCATCTGGCCGGTCGCCGGGTCGTAGTCGAGAACGTCGACCCTGTAGGCCAGCGAGTCGGTGTAATACATCAGCCGGTCGTCCGGGCTCCAGCCGATCCCGTTGGAGATGCCGATCCCGGTGTAGAGCTCGGTGACGCGGTGATCGGTGTCCAGCCGGTAGAAGGAGCCCCTCCCTGGCGACTCGTCCTGGGCCATCGTCCCGGCGTAGAACCGGCCTGCGCGGTCGCATTTGCCATCATTCATCCGGGTGCCAGGCTGGCCGGGTGCTGCGGCGAGCTCGGCGACGGAGCCGGTGAGCGGGTCGAGGCTGAGGAACTCGTTGCCCGCCGCGACGACCAGTCCGCCGCCGGCCCGCGGAACCACGGCGCCGGCCGGCTTTCCGACGTCCCACGACGAGTGCACGCCAGCGGCGCTGAGGCGGTGCACACGGGCGGCCGGGGTGTCGACCCAGAACAGCGACTCAGTCTCCGCATCCCAGCACGGACCTTCGCCTAGCTCGGCGGCCGGGACATCTACCTTGTCGGGTTCCAGGATGATGAGGTCGGCGGCGTTCTCGGTCACGGTGACTCCTTGCCTGGCTGGCGACGGCTGCTCCGGGGGCGGGGGTGGGCTGAGCCGCCGCGAGGGTGGACCGACGATGCCAGGCAGACGGCGGCGGTGTCAATGGTCGGCTGTGACTAGCGGACGCTGCGTCTACGCTAAGGAGCATGCCTGGCACAGACGGTCAGTACCCGCCGGAGCGCGCGCGTCGGACAAGCCGCCGTGCGGCCGCTCAGAGGACCTTCGAAATCCGCACCTACGGGTGCCAGATGAACATGCACGATTCCGAGCGCCTGGCTGGCCTGCTCGAAGAGGCTGGCTACCGCAAATCCGCCGCGGGAGCGGAGCCGGACGTCGTGGTCTTCAACACGTGCGCGGTGCGCGAGAACGCGGATAACCGGCTGTACGGGAATCTCGGTCACCTGCTGCCGGTCAAGAACGCTCATCCCGGCATGCAGATTGCGGTTGGCGGCTGCCTGGCACAGAAGGACAGGGCAGCGATCACGGACCGGGCCCCTTGGGTCGACGTGGTATTCGGCACGCACAACATCGGCTCGCTGCCCGTGCTGCTGGAACGGGCTCGCGTCGAGCAGCGGGCCCAGGTCGAGATCGCCGAGTCGCTTGAGCGTTTCCCGTCGGTCTTGCCCGCAAGGCGCGAGTCGCCGTACTCGGCCTGGGTGGCGATCTCTGTTGGCTGCAACAACACATGCACGTTCTGCATCGTGCCGAGCCTGCGGGGCCGTGAAGAGGACCGCAGGCCAGGCGACGTGCTGGCCGAGATCAGGGCGCTGGTCACGGAGGGCGTGCTCGAAGTGACGCTGCTTGGCCAGAACGTCAACTCGTACGGGATCGCGTTCGGCGACAGGCTCGCGTTCGGCAAACTGCTGCGCGCGTGCGGCGAGATCGAGGGGCTCGAGCGGGTCCGGTTCACCTCGCCGCACCCCAGGGATTTCACCGACGACGTCATCGCCGCGATGGCCGACACGCCGAACGTGATGCCGCAGCTGCATATGCCGCTGCAGTCGGGCTCGAACGCGATGCTGCGGCGAATGCGCCGCGCCTACCGCAGGGATTCGTACCTGGCGATTCTGGACAAGGTACGCGCGGCGATTCCTGACGCGGCGATCACCAC
>DASWGE010000305.1:0-4975 GCA_036393895.1 Streptosporangiaceae bacterium
GCTCCGCGCAGCACCCCGCCAAGCGACCGCAGCACGGACAGGTCCACCCGCAACTCGAGATCATCGAGCCCGTCGAGAACCCGCTCGACGTCGCTGCGCTGGTCTGACAGCGACGGCTCGGCGAGCTCCAGGTACCGCTTCTGCACGGCGGGCCGCAGGATCACCTGCCGCCCGACGCCGACCGTGGCGGCCTTGGGCCTGGTTGTCAGAGGCGGGACCTCGATGTGCAGGTCGGTCGTGGCCTCGGCCCGGCAGGCGAGCCGCCAGCCATTGCGCAGCTCATCGGGCGAGAACGCCCGCACGTCCAGGCTGGACACCGGGACCGCGCCATCGGCGATCCTGATCTTGCATTTCTTGCAGGTTCCGTGGCCGCCGCAGGTCGAGTCGATGGCGATGCCGTTCCAGCTCGCCGCGTCGAAGACCGTGACTCCGGCGGGGACCCTGACCTTGCTTCCGTTGGTAACGAAAACCAGGTCGACTCGCGGCGTCACGGCCACTCCCGGCTCAGCCAGCTCGGCGGGCGTCATCTCTGCCTGCATCCTGTTAGGTCGCGGCCGCCGCTGGCGCGGCGGCCGCCTGGGCGGCGGTCTGAGCGGCCCGGGCGGCCTGAACGCCGGCGCGGTGCGCGGCGATCCAGTTGGCGCCCCACTCGTCACGATTCAGCAGCAGATCGCAAGCCCGCGCCGCGCGGACTAGCTCGGGCGACCTGGCGTCCATGATCGCGCTGGTCAGACCGGACGCGCTGGCCATCGGCAGGAATGCGGCGACCAGCGCGGCTCGGTCCGGCATCCCGAACGAGACGTTCGAGGCGCCCAGCGTGGTATTCACGCCGAACTCATCCCGCAGCAGCTGGAGCGTTTCCAGCGACCTGACCACGACGGAGGTGTCGGCGCCGATCGGCATCGCGAGCGGGTCGATCAGCACGTCCTCGATCGGGATGCCGTACCTGCCCGTGGCCGTGTCGATGATCTTCCGTGCAAGCTCGAGCCGCCTGGCCGGGTCCTCCGGTATCTCCTCCTCGTCGTTGGGCAGCCCGATGACGGCGGCGCCATGCCGCGCTACCAGCGGGAGGATGGCCTCGAGCCGCTCATCCTCGGCTGTCACGGAGTTGACCAGCGCCTTGCCCTCGTAGGTTGCGAGCCCCGCCTCGAGTACCTCGATGATCGAGGAGTCGAGGCAGAGCGGCACGTCGGTCACCGACTGGATCAGCTTGATGGCCGCGACCATCAACTCGGTCTCGTCGGCCAGGGGTGCGCCCATGTTCACGTCGAGAACCATCGCGCCGCCGGCGACTTGCTGGGCGACGTCGATCTCGACCCGGGACAGGTCGCCGCGGCGTAGCTGCTCCTGGAAGATCTTGCGTCCGGTCGGGTTGATCCGTTCGCCGATGATGCAGAACGGCTGGTGCGAGCCGATCACGACCTCTTTGCTGGCAGAACGCAGCACGGTGTCCATGGCTTATGTCGCCCCTCAGGCGTGAAGCGCAGCCGCGCGCCGGCTCGCGATCAGCTGCTTGGCCTTGACGACCGCGGCCGAGGCGTCGGCGGCGTAGCCGTCGGCCCCGACCACGTCGGCGTACTCCTGAGTGACGGGCGCGCCGCCGACCATGACGGCCACCTTGTCCCGCAGGCCAGCCTTGTTCAGCGCATTGATGTTGGCCTTGAACATCGGCATCGTCGTGGTCAGGAACGCGGAGAAGCCGACGATGTCCGGCTGGTACTCCACGACCGCGTCGACGAACTTCTCGGGCGCGACCTGGACGCCAAGGTCGATCACGTGGAACCCGGCGCCCTCGAACATGATGTTCACCAAGTTCTTGCCGATGTCGTGCACGTCGCCCTTGACCGTGCCCATCACCACGGTGCCGATCGACTCGGCGCCGGTCTCGGCGAGCAGCGGCCGCAGTATCTCCAGCGCGCCGGCCATCGCCTTGCCCGCGATCAGCATCTCCGGAACGAAGAAGTCGCCGCGCTCGAACCGCGCGCCGACTTCTTCGAGCGAGGGGATCAGCGCGTCGTACAGCAGGGTCTCGGGGCCGAGGCCAGCGGCGAGCCCAGCGTTGGTCAGCTCGAGCACGGCCGGGCGGTTCCCGACCAGGGTGTC
The DNA here is from genome assembly GCA_036393895.1 of Streptosporangiaceae bacterium. GTDB lineage: Bacteria > Actinomycetota > Actinomycetes > Streptosporangiales > Streptosporangiaceae > Chersky-822. Next base: position 2,104 of record DASWGE010000305.1, read on the forward strand.
GTCGTACAGCTGGCGGAGCAGCTCCTCGTTCGTCATTGGCGCACCTTCTGTATGGCTGAAACTGGCTGTCGGGGCTTGGTCTGGTCGGTCGGGTTCATGCCGCGGTGCTTGCTTCGTCGTGGCCGAGCCCCGGCGGCCCGCCAAGCATGGCCGAGAGGGCGTCGGCAACCCGGACACATTTGGCCGCGGTGGCCGGGATCAGGTCCGAGGTCAGCCTGGCCGCCGGAGCCGAGACCGAGATTGCGGCGATGGCCGACAGGCCCCCGGCGAAAACCGGGGCCGCGACGGCCACCAACCCGGGCTCGAGCTCCTCCTCCGTGACCGCGAAGCCGCTCAAGCGGACCGTGGCAAGCTCGGCCTCCAGGGCTGCCCTGGTCGTGATCGTGCGAGCGGTCCTGGCCTCGAACGGCTCGCACGGCATGGTGGCCGCTCCGAACGCGAGCAGGACCTTGCCCAGCGCAGAGCAGTGCAACGGGACGGCCAGGCCGACCCAGTTGGTGCCGCCGATCATGTACCGGCTGTCCACCTGGGCGATCTGCTGGACGATCATGTAGTCGACGCTGCCGCCGACGGCACTGCCGCCGGCGCCGCTGCCCGCGCCGCCCCCGCCCGCGCGGGCAGCAACGCCCGCGCTAGCCGGTCCGGCCGTGTCGCGGCCCGCCCGGCTAGCCCCATCGGCAGCGCCGCTGTTGGCCCGGGAGGACGACCCCCCGGAACCCCCCGCGGGGACGGCGATGCCGAGGTTGATGGTCTCCGAGGTCTGCTCGCCCAGCCGGGCCAGGAACGGCTGCGCGACAGCCACCAGGTCGGTGCCGGCCGTTCCCCGCCAGGCGTACCTGACGAACAGCTCCCCTGGCCAGAAGCGGCCGTCGCCGTCGCGCCGCACGAGCTGATGCCGTTCGAGCGCCGTAAGCAGCCGCGACGTCGTCGACTTGGCGAGGCCGCAGGCAGCAGTCAGCTCGGTGAAGCTGACGGGCTCATTGCCGTGCACCACCTGGGCGAGTAGCATCGCTGCCCGGTCTATGGCCTGCGTCCCGTTTGGGCTGCTCACGATGATCCTTCGGAGGTTGTTCCATATTCCAGAACCTAGTTCTACGATGTGATCCTAGGTTTCCAGGCTATTACGGTCAAGATTGGCTTTAGCCCTGACACCCCAGAACCGACACCGCATCGAACCGAGGTCGCCATGTTCCGCAATCAGATGCCGCGTTACGAGATCCTGTCCGCGGACGCGGTCGCCGTCCTTGACAAGGGCTGGCGGCGGATCGTCTCCGAGATTGGTATCCAGTTCGCCAAGCCGGAGGCGGCCGAACTCTTCCGCAAGGCTGGCCAGCAGGTCGACGGAGATGTCGTCAAGCTGGACCCGGAATTTGTTCTTGAGCAGGTCGCGAAGGCGCCGGCGGAGTTCGACGTGCAGGCGCGCAACCCGGCTAACAACGTGCACATGGGCGGCGACCAGATGGTCTTCGGGGCCGTGTACGGCTCGCCGTTCGTCCGCGAGGGCGAGGTCCGAAGGGACGCCACGCTCGAGGACTTCCGCAAGCTCTCGATGCTCTCCCAGTCGTTCCCCGAGCTGGATTCGGCCGGCGGCGTTATCTGCGAGCCGAACGACGCGCCGCTTGACTCGCGCCACCTCGACATGATCTACGCGCTGCAGACGCTGACCGACAAGTTCTACATGGGCAATGTCGTCTCCGGGCCGAACGCCGCCGACACGATCAAGATGACGGAAATCCTGTTCGGCGGCCGGGCGGCGATCGAGGCCACCCCTGCAACGATCTCGCTGATCAACTGCAACTCACCGCTGCGCTGGGACGACAGGATGCTGGACGCCCAGTTCGAGTACTGCGCGGCGAACCAGCCCGTAGTGCTGACGCCATTCCTGCTGATGGGCGCGATGTCGCCGGTGTCCATTCCGGCGGCGCTGACTCAGCAGCTCGCCGAGGCACTGTCCGGAATCGCGCTGGCCCAGCTGATCAGGCCCGGCTGCCCGGTCATCTTCGGCTCGTTCCTGTCCAACATCGACATGCAGTCCGGCTCGCCGAGCTTCGGCACGCCGGAATCGGGCATCGGCTTGCTCTGCACCGGCCAGCTTGCCCGCCATTACGGCCTGCCGTTCCGCACCGGCGGTGGGCTCAATTCCAGCCAGACCTGCGACGCGCAGGCGGCTTATGAGTCGCTGATGACGTTGCTGCCGACGTTCCTGGCCGGGACCAACTGGGTCATGCACTCGGCCGGCTGGCTCGAGGGCGGCCTCGTGTCGTGCTACGAGAAGTTCATCGTCGACATCGAACTGCTGCGGATGCTCAGGGTGGAGTTCACGCCGCTGGAGATCGACGAGGAATCGCTCGCGTTCGGGGCGCACGAGGAGGTCGGGCACGGCGGGCACTTCCTCGGCGCGCAGCACACGATGGAGCGGTTCAGGGAGTGCTTTTACCGGCCGCTGCTGTCCTCGACCGCGAACTACGAGCGGTGGCTGAAGCTGGGCGGCAAGGATGCGACCGCGCGGGCCTCGGACATCGTGGCGAGGAAGCTGGAGGAGTACGAGCAGCCGCCATTGGATGACGCCATCCGGGCGGAGCTCGAAGATTTCGTGACTCGTCGTCGGGCGGAACTTGGAGACTAACCCTGCACGGTTGAACAGCGGGCCTACAACGCCGCTACCGGCGCGGCGTCCCGATGAACCTATCCCCGGCCTTGTCCGTGATAGCAGTAAGCCCGCGAGTTCGCGATGTCGACTCGAAGGAGCGCGCTCATGACCCGTCGGCGTCTCCCTAGGCGATCGGGCATGACGCGTAACGTGCCCCCCGTTCGAAGGAGAACGAATGATTCGACCGTTCGCCGGAAAACTGGCCGCAGCCGCAGGAGTGGC
>DASWGE010000306.1:0-6295 GCA_036393895.1 Streptosporangiaceae bacterium
ACCCCCCGAGGGAATGCGGTGAGATGGGACGCATCCTGGTCATCGGCGCCACCGGGCTGATCGGCCTACCCGTGGCAGGGCGGCTGCTAGCCGACGGCCACCAAGTACGCCTGCTCGTGCGCGACACCGGGCGGGCCAGGCCGAGGAGCCGGCCGTCGCCGGACAGGTCGGCGAAGGTCGTCTCGAACCGCTCAGTCCGCTGCCACGCACCGGAGTCGTCTTTCACCCACTTGGGACGCCCCCGGCGGGTCTCATCGATCCCCAGCACCACAGCAGGACCCGGCTCGGCCAGCACCGCGTCGGCGTGCGCGGCGAAGTGCCGGTGCGCGACCGGCCAGCTCACGCCGAGCTCGGCCGCCACAGCGGACACGCTGCGGCCAGACGCGACCTGCCGCGCAGCCTGGCGGCACAGCCGGCCGGTGAGCCGCGCCCGCGCCGGGATCTCGGTGATGGACTCGGTGAACGCCTTGCGCGGGCACGCCTGCTCCCGGCACCGGTACTGCCGCTTGCGCCACCGCACCGCCAGCGGCTCCTCCCCGTAGGGCAGATCACGCGGCCGGGTCGTGCGGCGCTGCTTCACCGACACCGACACCACACCGCACTCCGGACAGCCCGCCGCGCTGCTCGCAGTGGTCACCACGTGTACTAACCGCACGGCAACGCCCTGCTCATCCCGAGTGCGCTCGACACGCTGCACCGCCACGCCAGGCAGGCCGAACAAAATCGTCGTACCGTTCTCCATAACTGGGGCTCCTCCGCCAGCTGTCCATGATCAACAGCCAGTGTGGAGGAGCCACAGCCTTCAGCCCATCAGGCTGAGCCCGTGTCGTGCCCCATCAAATTTGAAGAGCCGCTTTCGTGCGGCGCTGCGCCTGGCGCCAAGAAGAGGGAAGGCAAGAGCGTTGACCCCATCCGACTATCTACCGATCACGCCGCGCCACTTGGATCGGGCGATTGGTTCGGAGCAGGCGGGTGGACGATCAAGGCGAGGATGGATGCGGTGATCTCGCTGGTCTTGGCGGTTCCACCGAGATCGGGTGGCAGGATTCCGGCGGCAGTGGTGGCGTCGACCGCGTGACGGATGAGCTGCGCTTCCTCGGTATGGAAGAGGTGCTCGAGCATGAGCGCGCCACTCTCGATCGCTCCGATCGGGTTGGCGATGCCGCGGCCCGCGATGTCCGGCGCTGACCCATGTAGTGGCTCGAACATGCTGGGGGATCGCCGCTCCGGGTTGAGGTTGGCGCTGGCAGCAAGGCCAAGGCTGCCGGCCATGACGCTACCGAGGTCCGAGAGGATGTCGGCGGAGAGGTTCGAGGCAACTACCACCGACAGGTCACCCGGGCGCAGCACGAAACGCGCAGCCATCGCATCGACCAGACAGCTGTCCACCTCGACGTCAGGGTAGTCGGCCGCAACTCGCGCGAACACCTCGTCCCACAGCACCATGCCGTACTGCTGGGCGTTGCCCTTAGTCACGCTGGTCAGCTTCTTGCACGGCCGCAGACGCGCTCGGTCAAACGCGAACCGCGTAATGCACTCGCAACCGACCTCGGTAAATAACGAGGTCTGAACTGCCACTTCACGTCCGCGGCCGCGACCGGACAGATTACGCCCGCCGAGCCCGGCGTACTCTCCTTCGCTGTTCTCCCGCACGACGTTCTTCTTCCCCGGCAGACGTATGTGTCCCGGCAGTTGTTGATGGATTTCGGACACCGCAGCTGTAGCGGCCGCGGCAGCTATGCGGCTTTGACTCCGGCAGCGAAGCAGATCTCGAGGCAGCGCCAGACGTCGATGATGTCCGTAGGCTTCATCCGGACGCTGGTTGCGAAGGCTTGAGGGTTAGCGCGCTGACTTCATCGGGGAAGAGCAGCCACACGGCCAGCACGTCGCCATTGAGCCGGCGCAGGTCTAGTGCCAGCTCGACGGGAGCGCGGGCAAGGGCGATATGGAGAGCGGGGACCTCGGTTGTCACGAGGTCGGTCCCTACCCGCACGTTCTGCCGTGGCCGGCTCGTGTACGCGGGCACGAGGACGTCGACGGCGGCGCGGTAAGCGGGTGACGCGCTGCCGGATGATTCGTGCCGGAACGTCGGGCACCGGTCGTTCGAACCTGTCGCCCGCGACCTGCTGGTATCCGGCCGCTTTGAGCTTGCCGGGGATGTCGAGGTCGCGGGCGACGATCGGCGGTACGCCGAGATCGGCCCGCGGTTCGCTCGCGGCGCGGAGCTGCATTTCGAACTCGCTCCACCCGTCCACGGTGATCAGCAAGGGGGAAGGTCTACCGTCTCGTTCCCTCGGGGCGACTCACATCGACATCGGCCAACGCGGGGTCAGCTGGTTGGTCATGGCCGATCCCGATGGCCATGAGCTCTGTGTGTTGACCCCGCGATAGCGCGACCAGATCCTGGGTGGCCGGCGACCGGCACAATCGCTCCAGGGGGAAGCGACTCAGTCACGTTCGGGCTTGGGGGTGCGGTTGATGAATTCCTCGACCGCCCGCGGATGCGCCCGACGCACTTCGAAACCTTGAGGCTGTCACCTCAGCTGTCCGCCAGTTTCCCGAACTAGCGGCACAAGCTCAGCGCATCCTCGGCATGCCTGCGACGTCGGTCGAGGCCAATCTGGCAGGAGAGCCTCGAGAAGGCCGCGAACGTGCGCATCGCCTCATCGAGGGTCAGTTTGACGGCGGCGGCAGGGGCTAGCCATCAGGAGCTGGGCTGGGTCTGCGGCCGATCGTGCGGACCGGCCGGTGTTCCTACCACGACCACTGCGGCTGGTTCATCGGTAAGCGCGCTGTTCGGCGCGAGCTGAGCGGCGACGGCAGCGTCGGCGGAGCTGGCCCACGCGGCGACCTGGCTGCGTGAGCTGAACCCGAGCTTGGCCAGGATGTTGGCGACGTGCCGGGCAGCCGTCGCCGGACTGATGAACAGCTCGGCCGCGATGGCGCGGTTGCTCTTCCCATCGGCAAGCAGCTGCACGACCTCGCGCTCTCTGGCCGTCAGTCCACTCGCCAGGATGTGCGCAGCGGCCGATTGCCGCGACGGCGCGACCGGGTCGTCAGCGGCATCCTCGGCTAGCTCGCCGAGCGCGAGCTTGACCGCCGCAGCGGGGGTCATGCCCTCGCCATCGGCCCACAGCCTCGCCACGACACTCCCGCCAAGCTCCGCCGCCACATCCAGGAAACGCTGAGTGCGGGCGCCGGGAAGAGCAGGCAGCTGCGCTTGCTTGCGCAGCGCGGTCACCGCACCGGCCAGCCGGACGCCGGTCTGTGGGCTGCGCTCGAGTAGCGCGAGCCTGGCTAGCGCCTCCAGGCCGCGGGCTATCCCGATCCGGCTGCCTGATGCGTAGCTGAGCTGCAGGCTCTCAGCCAGGTGCCGGCGCGCCGCCGGCAGATCGCCTTGGTCGATCGCGAGCCGGCCGAGGCCGACGTGGCAGCGGGCGATCTCCGGCCGGGCATTCACCTCGGTCAGGATCGTCAGTGCCGCCAGGTATCGCTCCCTGGCAATGTCCAGATCGGAGCGGAGCCTAGCGAGGTCGCCGAGCCCGAGCAAGGCCCTAGCACAGCCCCACGGATGGTTGATCTCGCTCATCACGGCGAGCGCGGACTCGCCGAACTGCTCGGCCTCCCTTAGCTTGCCCTGCAGTCCTGCCACCGTGGCGCTGATCCCGAGTGCGTAGCCAGTATTCCAGCTGTCGCCTGCCGACCTGGCCACCTTCAGTGCCTCGTCGTTCCTGCTGGTGGCCTCGTCCAGCCGGCCAGCGTGCAATGCGATCTCGGTCAGCAGGTTGAGCGCGGTGGCCGACCAGAACGTGCTGCCCGCCGCCGAGCAGCGCTCAAATCCGGCCAGGGCGAGTTCCTCCGCGTGCTCCGAGCCGCTTGCCAAGGCCAGCTGCGCCCGGCCGACCACGGCAGGCCCGCGAACCGCGTCGGGTACCGAGGCGGCCTCGTCAAGCTCGAGGAATCTTTCCAGCCAGGCCGCGCCCTCGGCAGACGAGCCGCGCACGAGCCAGACCGGCCGCATCGCTGTGCAGATCCGCATGCCGGTTTCGGCGTCCCGGTCCACCAGGCAGCTGCTCAGCTCTTCCAGCTGGCTCGCCTGCTCAAGATCAAAGCGCTTGAACACCTCGATCCTGGCTGACCACGAAGCCGGCACCATGGCCTGGCCGATAGCGGCCGATTCCTCCCCGTCGCGCAGGTTGTATGCACGGCGCCGCTGGCGCAGCGCGGCTGCCTCGCCGGACTGGACCAGGCACTGGCCCGAGTAATCACGGATGGTCTCGAGCATGCGGTACCGCGCTTCGCCCAGCACGTCCGGCCCGACCTCGACCAGCGACTTGTCCGCCAGGGCCGTCAGCAAATCGAGAATCTGGTCAGTCGGCAGGGCGTCGTCGGCGCAGACCTGTTCGGCCTTGCTAAGGGACCAGCTCGAGAACAACGACAGCCGGCGCAACAGCACTTGTTCAGGGACTGACAGCAGGTCGAAGCTCCAGTCGAAGGTCGCGCGGAGCGTCTGCTGGCGTGCCGGGACTGCCCTGTCGACACTCGTCAGCAGCGCCAGGCGGCGGTCGAGGCGAGCAGCGATCTGGTCGACCGACAACACCCGCACCCACGCGGCGGCGAGCTCGATGGCCAGCGCCAGCCCGTCGAGCTCACGGCAGATTGCGGCGACGCCTGCCACGTTGGCTGGCCCAAGCGCGAACCCGTGAACCGCCGCGGCCGCCCGCTCGGCGAACAGCTGCAGGGCGTCATAGCTGGTCAGCTCGTCGAGACCGGTAGCGCCAGCGGGCGGCAGCGCGAGCGGCGGCACGCGCCAGACGGCCTCGGCCGCGATGCGCAGCGGCTCCCGGCTGGTGACGATCAGCTGCAAACCCGGCGAGCTAGCCAGCAGCCGCTGGCACATGCTGGCGCAGACGTCGATCAGGTGCTCGCAATTGTCCAGCACCAGGATTGCCCGGCGATGCCTCAGCGATTCGGCGAGCGTGTCGAGCAGCGGCTGTCCAGGCCCTTCGTCGACACCGACGACCGATGCGACCCGCCCGACCACCTGCTCGGGCTGCCGCACCTCGGCTAGCTCGACAAACCACGCGCCGTCGGGGAAGCTGCCGGCGACAGTCGCCAGCAACCTCAGCGCCAGCCGTGTTTTGCCGATGCCGCCGGCGCCGCAGAGGGTGACCGCCCGCGTCACCCGCAGCAGTTCGCGGAGCTCGCCCACCTCGCGGTTGCGGCCGACAAAGCTGCTGAACTCCTCAGGCCGGCTGGCAAGGTCCCGCATCATCATCGTCATTCCCGGCGGCTCGGTCGGACCAGGTCCGCCCCATCGCGCACAGCCCAACCGTAACCCCGAGCCTGGCACAGTCACGATAGATGCTAATTTTTTCTTATTTGACGAATTCGCGCTCACGGCGCAGTCATTGCGCGCGAAACCGTGCATGATTGCCGAGGTCGCTTCCGAGATCGTTAACCGCAGCGGTCGCCGATGCGATCCGCGGCATTCACGAGGGGGAGTCGGTCAGCGCGCAGTCTCTCGCGAGCTGAACACCGACGGCACGGTCGGCCGAGGTGTCGATGCCCTCGTAGCAATGCAGGCGATGCCGTAGTCGGCGGCCAGGCTCTCCCGGTCCGCGATAAGCAATCGCCCGTGGTGGTATATCTGAAACCAGAACCGAGGCATGGACAGCCCGGCCCTCGTCGTCGGGGTATCAGGGGCGAGCAACAGCGACGGCGCTGACGTGATCAACGCGAACCCCAACAACACCACCGGAAACGGCTTGCTTGCCGACCTGTGGGACTTCGTGTGCCTCACAAAGCCAGGCGCTCAAGGATGCAGGCCTGGTCACGGATCACGCGGACGGCACGAGGCGGATCTACCGGTCAACTCCGCTGGGGTCCAGGCGATCCACGCCGCCCTGGGCCAGATGTGAAACCACCAGGCGCCGGCCAGATTCAGCGTGCGGCTCAGCAGATAGCGCAGCAATCAGAACAGAACGCTCACGGGGAGGAATCATGAGCCAGACGACCATCCCGCCGGTGCGGTCCTCGGTGACCGTGCCCATCCCGGCAAATCAGGCGTTCACCCTGTTCACCGAGGGCTTCAACGCGTGGTGGATCGGCCACCACATCGGCCAGGCCGACCTCGCCGAAGCCGTGCTCGAGCCGAGGGAGGGTGGTCGCTGGTACGAGCGCGACGTCGACGGCAGTGAGTGTGACTGGGGGACCGTACTTACGTTCCAGCCGCCAGAGCGTCTCGTCGTCACCTGGCAGATCAACTCGCACTTGCAGTATGACCCGGATCGGC